>JAQGOI010000280.1 GCA_028293685.1 Lysobacteraceae bacterium
CCACACGCAAACCCTATGAAATGCAATGCATTTCGGCGGGAAGCTACCTCACCTGCACCGGCGGAGAGGATGCCGTGGTTTACCTGTACTCCGCTCGGCGTTAGCGAATCAGGCGAACTTGTCGCGCAAAGCGTCTTTGGGTCGCACACCGACACCACCGACTAGCATCCGGGGCATCCGGACTGACTGCACGGCCGCGGCCCCGCCGCTCGCACCCCGCGCCGCCTTGCCGGTGCTGATGCACCTAGGCGCCGTCCTGGTCGCGGTACTCGTCGGCCTCGGTGCCGTATTTATCACGTGCGGTGGGCGGGCCTCGGCCGCGGGCAGCGTCGCCGGCATGACGGTCGTCTTGGACCCGGGCCATAACGGCGTCGCCGACTCGTCGATCTCGCGGCAGGTCCCCAACGGCCGCGGCGGCACCAAAGGGTGCAATACCAGCGGAACGGCCAGCACTGACGGATACCCCGAGCCGCCTTCACCTGGGATGTCGCCCTGCGCGTCCGGGATGCGCTGGATGCGCTCGGCGTGCGCACCACGATGACGCGTGACGGCGACAACGGCGTGGGACCCTGCGTCGATCAATGTGCGGCACTGGCCAACGCCGCTGCACCGGATGCGATCGTCAGCATCCACGCCGATGGCGGACCCCCGTCCGGCAGTGGATTCCACGTCAACTACTCCAGCCCGCCACTGAGCGACGTGCAAGGCGGCCCCACCGTTACGCTGGCCACGACCATGCGGGACGCCCTGGTCGCCGCAGGACTTCACGAATCCAATTATGCTGGTGCACAAGGCATGTACGGTCGAGCGGACCTCGCCGGTCTGAACTTGGCACAATATCCCGCCATTCTCGTCGAACTGGGCAACATGAAGAACGCCGGCGAGGCAGCACAGATGGAAAGCGCAGACGGGCGCGCGAAATACGCTGCGGCCGTGAGCGCCGGAATCACCAACTATCTGAGCAGCAAAGCTCCGTCACACTAAAGCTCGGTCGTTGACTTCGGTGACGATGGTTGGCATCAGAACGCGGGTAATCACGTTATGTGCCTGCCAGCTGCAGGGTTGGCGTCGGTGCTCCCGCAACACGGGTCCGATGGAGCGGCATGGGCCGTCGTTCGACACATGCAGGAGGACGTGATGGGTACGTCGGCCCGTGCTATCGCAGCGTCAAGCGTTCCCTGAATCGCGACGAGCTCCTCACCTTCGCCGCGCCTCCGCAGACACTCAACCAGACCATGAAGCGCCCAGACATTGTCTGGATGTTGCGCGCAGCGCTGAATCCTGCCGCTCAGACCCAGATCATCGCGGTAGAGCTGTTCCGCCTCTTCCAGCTGTCCTTGTTCAGCCAACAGCGCCGCCAGCGCATGCCGCGGCGGATGCATCCAGGCCGACGGCTCGACATATTCCAGATGGTCGTCTAAATGCACAGCCTCCCGTAGGCAGCCGAAGGCCAGTTCGTGATTGCCTCGGTGATATTCCAGTTCGCCGTCCAGCATCTTCTCGGCGACCGCCAGGATGGCGTGGGCGGTGTTGTTGAAGACTTTGCGTTGCGGCGGGATGTGCCTGAGGCTTTCGTGAAACAGCGTGCGCTCATCCTCTGCTCTGGAGAAATCCCTAAAGGTCGCGTGAGCAATTGCCTTGGCATAGTGCTGCATCGCCGTCGATACCAGATACAGCTCCGGATCGTCCGGAAGTGCTTCGTCAATGATGTCCTGCCACCGGCCGAATCGCACCAGCACGTGCGTTCGCATCGAGCGATAGCCTTCCAGGCTCATGGAAAATTTCGGACGATTCTTGACGGTCAGGAGCTCCTTGGTGATGAGGCGGTGCATCTTGTCCGCGGTGTCGATCGCGTCCTGGTATCTGCCCATGAACATGCAGGCATGCATCATCAGCAGTAGGTCGTGCGTACAGGCCGTCGTATATGGCGTCAGCGTGCCGGCGTACGCCAGATAGGTGTCATTGGCGGCGATCGCCTTTTCGCTGGCGGCCTTGGCTTTCCAATATTCGCCGCAGAGCATGTGGACATGCGCCGGCATGTGATTGAGGTGGCCTGCGTCCGGGCACATGGGTGCAAGCCATTCCGCGGAGTGCTTCGCCCGTTCAGGTTCGTTGGACATCTCAAGGCAATGGATATGCAAATGCAGGATCGCGGGATGTTGTGGCAGGCCTGCCTTTTCGCGGAGGTCGATGGCACGCTCGCACACCTCGATCGCTTCGAGCACGTCGGAGTTTTGTGCCGGTAATCCGGTGTGGACGTCCCACAACCGTCTCGGGGTGCGCGTGATCAAGGCCTCGGCAAACAGCGCCATCACATCTTGATCATCGGGATATCGCTGGTAGACGGTGCGCATCTCGGCGGCGTAGTCGTCGTCCCAACGGTCATAGTCGTCGCCCTCAACGGGATGCGGCTTCTGGACCCTGGCGGCCTGCGCTTCCACCAGGCGGTTTTCCAGATCCGTTGCCGTGTGCGATAGCTCGCGGGCCAGGTGAATATGGGCAAAGGCGGTGCTGGTCGCCGCTTTCGCCTCTACCTCGCCGAAGTCGCGCCAAGTCAGGTTGTAGTACGGTCCGGAGGCGTAGGCGATGCC
>JAQGOI010000169.1 GCA_028293685.1 Lysobacteraceae bacterium
CGCGAATTCAAGCACTAGGCAGATCGCGACAGCCCATGAGCGCATTACCCCTGCCCCTCGCTGGCCGACACGCCACGCACGACGTCACGGCCGACCGCGGTTTCCGCTGGCTGGTGACCGCGGCGGGTGTGTTCGTGCTGGTGGCGCTCGGAGCCGCCGCACTGTCGATGGTTTGGGGTGGGCACGCCGCGCTGCAGAAGTTCGGCCTTGGGTTTCTGTGGGATCGCACATGGGATCCCGTCGGGCAGCAGTTCGGTGCCCTCGTGCCCATCTACGGAACACTGGTTACCGCGCTGATCGCGATGTTGATCGCCGTTCCGGTGAGCTTTGGCATTGCGATGTTCCTGACCGAGATCGCGCCGAAGTGGCTGCGCGGCCCGGTCGGCACCGCGATTGAACTGCTCGCCGGCATTCCCTCGATCATCTACGGCATGTGGGGACTGTTCGTGCTGGTGCCGGTGCTGGCCACGCATGTCTATCCGTGGATCGACGCGCACCTGGGGCAATGGCCGCTGATCGGGCCACTGTTCTCCGGGCCTCCGCTGGGCCTTGGCATGCTCACCGCCGGGCTGGTGCTGGCCGTCATGGTCATTCCGTTCATTGCATCGGTGATGCGCGATGTCTTCCTGACGGTGCCTGGCCCGCTGAAGGAATCGTCCTATGCGCTGGGCTCGACGCGATGGGAAGTCGTGTGGGACGTCGTGCTTCCGTACACGCGTTCGGCGGTCATCGGCGGCGTGTTCCTTGGGCTGGGTCGTGCGCTGGGCGAAACCATGGCCGTCACGTTCGTGCTGGGTAACGCCCACGAGTTGACGGCTTCGCTGCTGATGCCCGGAAATTCGATCGCCGCGACGATCGCCAATGAATTCACCGAGGCCGATTCGGAGATCTACCGGTCGACCCTGCTTGCGTTGGGATTCGTACTGTTCCTCGTGACCTTTGTCGTGCTGGCCGCAGCGCGACTGATGTTGCGGCAACTCGCAAGGCGGCAGGGCACGTGATGGCTGGCACCCGCTATGGCTATCGCAATGCCAAGAATGCGGTCGCACAGGCATTGGCGATCCTTGCCGCGATCTTTGGCCTTTTCTGGCTCGCGTGGATCCTGTGGACGACCTTCCACAACGGTATCGCCTCGCTCAACTCCGCACTGTTCACCCAGATGACGCCGCCACCCGGCGAGTCCGGCGGCATGCTCAATGCGTTTTTTGGCAGCGCCGTCATGAGCCTGCTGGGCATTGTCCTCGGCGCCCCGATCGGCGTGCTCGCCGGGACATTCCTCGCCGAATATTCGCGCACGTCATGGCTTGGCGAGACCGTGCGATTCGTCAACGACATCCTGCTGTCGGCGCCGTCGATCGTGCTCGGGCTGTTCGTCTATACGCTGGTGGTCGCGCCGATGGGTCATTTCTCGGCGCTCGCCGGCGCGATCTCACTGGGCTTCATCGTGCTGCCGGTCGTCGTTCGGACGACGGACGAGATGTTGCAACTGGTTCCGGCGCAGATGCGCGAGGCTGCGCTGTCGCTCGGCGTGCCGCAGTGGAAGGTGACGGTGCAGGTGCTGTATCGCGCATCGTTGCCCGGCATCGTCACCGGCATCCTGCTGGCGCTTGCCCGCATCAGTGGTGAAACCGCACCGCTGCTGTTCACCGCACTCAACAACCAGTACTGGACGACCGACCTCTCGTCGCCCATGGCGAACGTGCCGGTCGTGATCTTCCAGTATGCGATGAGTCCTTACGACAGCTGGCACACGCTGGCCTGGGCCGGTGCCTTTGTCCTGACGGTGTTCGTGCTGCTGGTCAGCCTGGCAGCGCGCGCCATCGTGGCGCGCAACCGCATCGTCAATGAATAACCTCTCTTTACCCGATCAGGATTCCGCCATGAACGACGCCCGTCTTGTCATGTCGATGCCGTCACGCGGTGCGCCGCCTGTCTCGGCGCCCACCAAGCTCGCGGCGACCGGCCTGGGTTTCTGGTACGACAAATTCCACGCATTGAAAGACATCCACCTGGCAATCCCGGAGAAGCACGTTACCGCACTCATCGGGCCTTCCGGCTGCGGAAAGTCGACATTGCTGCGCGTTTTCAACCGCATCTACGCCCTTTATCCCAAACAGGAAGCCCGCGGGGAAGTGTTGCTCGACGGCGAAAACATCCTAGACGCGCACTATCCGATGAACAGGCTCCGCAGCAAGGTCGGGATGGTCTTCCAGAAGCCGGTGCCGTTCCCGATGACGATCTTCGAGAACGTCGCTTATGGCATCCGCCATCACGAGCGGCTCTCCAAGGCCGAGATGGAATCGCGCGTTGAAGCGGCCCTTCGCCAGGCGGCCATCTGGGACGAAGTCAAGGACAAGCTCAAGCAGAACGCGTTGGGCCTGTCCGGTGGACAGCAGCAGAGGCTATGCATCGCGCGCGCCGTCGCGCTGCGACCGGATGTCCTGCTGCTCGACGAACCAACCTCCGCGCTGGATCCGATTTCCACCAGCCGCATCGAGCAACTGATCGCGGAACTCAAGGCCACCTACACGATCGTGATCGTCACCCACAACATGCAGCAGGCGGCGCGCGTTTCGGATTTCACCGCCTTCATGTACCTGGGCGACCTGATCGAGCACGACACGACCGAGATTATTTTCTCCAATCCCTCGAAGCAGCAGACCGAGGATTACATCACCGGGCGCTTCGGTTAAGGAAACGACATGAATACACATCATCACATCGTCAAGAGCCTGGACGAAGAGCAGCAGCGCCTGCTCAATGAGATCCTGCGCATGGGCGAGATGGCGGCATCGCAGCTGGAGGGTGCATTGGATGTCATCGACCGGCGCGACGACCAGGCGGCCGCGCGGATCATCGGCAACGACGACGCGATCGATGCGCTGGAGCACGAGATCAGCCACGACGTCATGCGCCTGGCGTTGCGCGGCCCACTGGCGCGCGACCTTCGGGAGATCCTCGCCGCGCTGCGCATTGCCGCCGACATCGAACGCATCGGCGACTACGCCGCCAACGTCGCCAAGCGTTCGATGGCCCTGAATCTCGCCCCGCCTTTGCCACACACCCGCGGCCTGCATGCCCTGGGCGAACTCGCCGTGCAACAGGTGCGCGACGTGCTGGCCGCCTATCGCGACAACGATGCCGACGCTGCGCACCTGGTGCGCGAACGCGACGCGGAGCTCGATGCGCAATACACCGGTCTGTTCCGCGAATTGCTGACCTACATGATGGAAGACGCGCGCAGCATCACGCCATGCACGCATTTGTTGTTCATGGCCAAGAACATCGAGCGCATCGGCGACCACGCCACGAACATCGCGGAAAACGTCTGGTACCGCGACCATGGCGATGGCATCCTGCCGCCGCGCGACAAGCGCGACGAGACCAATACGGCAGGTTGAGTACAACCGAGGAGATCGCCGAGCACTGCGTTCGCCTC
>JAQGOI010000298.1 GCA_028293685.1 Lysobacteraceae bacterium
TCAGGCCCAGCCACAGCAATCCCAGCCCCAGGCTCAGGCTGAAACCGGGTAAGGGCTGGCGCGCGCGCCGCGCTGAAGCAATGATCAATGGGGCCAGTGTGCTCATCCGCCGTCCCTTGTGGGCACACATGAGCTGCCGCCACGTGAATCTGGCGCGCACGGTCGCCCGTGCACGAAGCGCCCGACTATTTCGATCTTGGTCAAGCCGCCAGCTGCGGAGATTGTGCTGCCAGCCAATCCTCGTCCGAGCCTTCGGCTACGTCCTCGAAAAGAAACGTGCTGAGGTAGCGTTCGCCTGTGTCGGGCAACATCGACAGGATCACCGAACCCTCCGGCGCCGATTCGGCAACGCGTAATGCGGCGGCCACCGTGGCACCCGATGACAAGCCCGCGAAGATTCCCTCCTCCGTGGCTAGTCGTCGCGCGGTATCGCGCGCAACCACGTCGTCGACCACCAGGATCTCATCGGCAATGTCGCGATTGATCACCGCGGGTATGAAGTCGGGCGTCCATCCCTGGATCCTGTGCGGTTGCCAACCGTTCCCTGAAAGCAGCGCCGCACCGGAAGGCTCGGCAGCGATGACCTTGAGTCGCGGGCGCGCAAGCTTGAGCACCTCGCCTGCGCCGGTGATCGTGCCACCCGTGCCCCAGCCGCTGACGAAATAATCCAGTCGCTGTCCCGCGAAGTCACCGAGAATTTCCGGCGCGGTCGTATTGCGGTGGTACGCAGGGTTCGCGGGATTCTCGAACTGGTTGGCCAAAAACCAGCCGTGCCGGCGCGCCAGCTCTTCGGCCTTGCGGACCATCCCCGTACCCCTTTCAGCGGCGGGCGTGAGAATCACCCTGGCGCCGTACGCGCGCATCAGCTTGCGACGTTCGATCGAAAACGTTTCCGTCATGACGGCGACAAACGGATAACCGCGAGCGGCGCAGACCATTGCCAGCGCGATGCCGGTATTGCCCGATGTCGCTTCAACGATGGTCTGACCGGGCTTGAGCATGCCGCTTTGTTCGGCGTCCAGCACGATGGCCAGTGCCAGCCGGTCCTTGACCGAGCCACCGGGATTGAACGCCTCGATCTTCACGTACAGCGTCACATGCGGTGGCGCCAATCTGTTCAACCTGACGATCGGCGTGCGGCCCACCGTTTCGAGAATGCTGTTGCAAATGGACACGAAAAAACTCCTTGCGGAACTGAAGTGATGTTTGCAGCCGGCATGTTCCAACGCCGAACTTATGCAGCGTGCGCGAGCCTGTGCGCGGCAACGATCGGCGCGGCACCAAACCAATGCAGTTGCGTTGCCAGGGCGGCGACTTCACCGACGATCAGCAAGGCCGGCGACTGCACTGACTGTGCGATCGCCAGGTCGACCAGGCTGTCGAGGTCTGCAACGAACACGCGCTGGGACGACAAAGAGCCGTTCTCGATCAACGCGCATGGCGTCTTCGGTGACTTGCCGTGGGCAACGAGCTTGTTCCGGAAATGTCCGAGCTGGCCCACGCCCATGTAGACGGCGATGGTCTGTTTGTCCGGCACAAGGCTGCGCCAATCCGGCTGCTCGCTGGAATCCTTGCCATGCGCGGTCAGGAATCGAATGGAATGGGCGTGGTCACGATGCGTCAGCGGAATGCCTGCATAAGCGCCGCAAGCCAGCGCCGCCGTAATGCCGGGCACGACTTCGAATGCGATCCCATGTCGATGCAGGAAGACCAATTCTTCGCCACCTCGGCCGAAAACGAACGGGTCGCCACCCTTGAGCCGGACGACGCGTTTGCCAGCCTGCGCATGTTGGAGCAGCAACGCGTGGATCTCGTCCTGCGTTGTGCGTTGCCGACCAGCCTGCTTGCCGACTTCGATGAGGTGCGCATCGCGTCGCGCAAGCGCCAGCACGTCCGGGCTGACGAGCCGATCATGCAGGATGACGTCAGCCTCGTTGAGCACACGGAGTGCACGCAGTGTCAGCAGTCCAGCATCGCCGGGTCCGGCACCGACCAATGCCACGCTGCCCTGCGACTTCCGCCCGGCCTCCAGGCGCAGTGTCGCCAGCAGCTCGTCCCTGGCTGCCGCCGGATCGTCGCGCCGCAGGAGTTCGGTGACTGGTCCCGACAGGACGTTCTCGAAGAAGCGACGGCGCACCGCCACATCGGGCAACCTTGCAACGATGCGTCGCCTTTCAGCCGTCAGCAGTGCCGCCAACGCACCGAGCGACTCGTCGAATTGCGTCTCCAGTTGACGGCGGACATGGCGGGCCAGCATCGGCGCTCCGCCCCCACTGGAAATCGCGATCTGCAACGGACCGCGCTCAACGCGAGCAGGCACGTGGAATGAAGAGTGGGTTGAATCATCGACGACGTTGACCCACACACGGCATGCGTTGCCCGCAGCGGCAACCGCGCGGTTCACATCAGGATCGTTGGTGGCAGCGATCGCCAGCCAGGCCCCGTCGAACCAATCCGGCGCGAACTCGCCTTCGAGATGCCGGATACGTCCCTGCTGCTTCAGGGAGGAAACCAAGGATCCGATCTCCAGAGCACCGACGGTGACGTCGGCGCCAGCATCCAGCAACGCCACGATCTTCCGCGCGGCGACGTTGCC
>JAQGOI010000316.1 GCA_028293685.1 Lysobacteraceae bacterium
GCCCGCGAGATCGGGTCGCGCGGAATCACCGTGAACGTGGTTGCCCCGGGGTTTATCGACACCGACATGACCCGCGCATTGCCCGACGCGGCGCGTGAAGGCCTGCTTGGCCAGATCGCGCTGGGGCGTCTGGGTGAGCCGGCGGACGTCGCCCGCGCAGTCGCGTTTCTCGCGGGGCCCGGCGCGTCCTACGTGACGGGCGAAACCCTGCACGTCAACGGCGGCATGTACATGGCTTGAGCAGCCAGGAACGGCCGCTGGCTTGCAGGCGGCCGTCATGACTTTCCCTTACACTATGCGTCTGAACAGTCTCCCCGGAGGAGCGAATACCCATGAGCAGCATCGAAGAGCGCGTCAAGAAGATCGTGGTGGAGCAGCTGGGCGTGAAGGAAGACGAAGTCACCAACAGCGCGTCCTTTGTTGACGATCTGGGCGCCGATTCGCTCGATACCGTGGAGCTGGTGATGGCGCTCGAAGAGGAATTCGAGTGCGAGATTCCCGACGAGGAAGCCGAGAAGATCACGTCCGTGCAGCAGGCGATCGACTACGTCAAATCGCACGTCAAGGCCTGACGCGCCGTAGTGGGTGGCACGCCGGGGCCGCATACGCGGCCCCGCGCATTTGTGAGCGATGAATTGCGACTCGATCCGCGGTCGGATGGCGGCGCACAGCAATAGAGCAGGAGGAGCCATGTCGAAGCGTCCAGCTTTACATCGACGCGTTGTTGTCACCGGTCTTGGCATCCTGTCGCCGGTCGGCAACGATCTTCAAAGCAGCTGGGATGCCATCGTCAATGGCCGGTCGGGCATCGGCCCGATCACGCATTTCGATGCGTCGTCTTTTCCGACGCGCATCGCCGGTGAGGTCAAGGGTTTCGATCCCGCCGCATGGATCGCGCCGAAAGACGTCAAGAAGATGGATCCCTTCGTGCTGTACGGCGTCGCGGCTTCGATGATGGCGCTGCGCGATTCAGGCTTCGAGATTGTCGATGCCAACGCCGATCGGATCGGCGTTGCAATCGGTGCCGGCATCGGTGGACTGAAGGGCATCGAGGAAACCACCCTTAAGTTCAAGGAAGGCGGGGCGCGAAAGATTTCGCCGTTCTACGTGCCCAGCACGATCATCAACATGATCGCGGGGCAGGTATCGATCATGACCGGCGCCAAGGGCCCGAACATTGCCGCGGTCACCGCCTGCACGACCGCGACGCACAATATCGGGCTCGCGATGCGGATGATCCAGTACGGCGATGCCGATGCAATGATCGCCGGCGGTTCGGAGTTCGCGACGACGCCGACGTCGGTCGGTGGTTTCTGCGCGATGAAGGCGTTGTCCACGCGTAACGACGCGCCGGAAAAAGCGTCGCGACCATGGGATCGGGAGCGCGACGGGTTCGTCATGGGTGATGGCGCCGGCATCGTCATGCTGGAGGAATACGAGCAGGCCAAAGCCCGCGGTGCGCGCATCTACTGCGAGCTCGCCGGCTTCGGGATGAGCGGTGACGCGCACCACATGACCGCGCCGAGCGAAAGCGGCGAAGGCGCGGCACGCTGCATGATCCATGCGATCCGCGACGCGGGGATCGAAGCTTCGGACATCGGCTACATCAACGCCCATGGCACGTCGACTCCGGCCGGCGACCTCGCCGAAACGATGGCGATCAAGACCGCGCTTGGCGACCACGCGTACAAGACGATGATCAGTTCGACGAAGTCCATGACCGGCCATCTGCTCGGGGCAGCGGGTGGCGTCGAGGCGGTGTTCTCGGCGATGGCGCTGCACACCGGCATCATTCCGCCGACCATCAACCTGGATCATCCGTCCGAAGGCTGCGACCTGGATTACGTACCGCACGTCGCACGCGAGCAGCAGATCGACATCGCGATGTCCAACTCGTTCGGGTTCGGCGGCACCAACGGCACGCTCGTGCTGCGCCGTCTCTGACCGCCTTCGGCGGGCGCATGCTCGTCACGCGGACGCTTCCGGCCAGCACCGACCTGCTGGCGCTGCATCGGCTGTCGCCACGGCGTTATCCGATGTTGCTCGAATCGTCGGCCGCAGGCTCCGCGCAGGGTCGCTGGGACCTGCTGCTGGCGACCAACGGAGAATTGCTGACGCTGGAGCCCGACGGCATCACGCGCCGCCAGGATGGCGAGTGTGTCGGCAATGATTTCCTCCACGCGCTCGATGCGCAGTGGCAGGCAACCGGCGACCCCGGCCCGGCATCGCCGTGGCCATTTCGTGGCGGCTGGGCCTTGTATCTCGGGTACGCGCTGGCGGGGCAGATCGAACCTGTCGTCGGCCTGCCGCCCTATGAGGGCGGGCTGCCCATCGCGGTGGCGTTGCGTTGCCCGGCGGCGGTGCTGCGCGATCACCGATCCGGCCAGTGCACGATCATCGCGGAACCGGCGTACGCCGCTATGCTTGACGCAATTGCGCAGGACGGTGCGGATGCGGGCGCTTCGTTACCGCATAGGACCTGGCAGCCGCCCGTTTCAGTGCACGAGGACGATCCGAAGCGCTTCATCGACGGCGTCGGCCGTATCCTTGACTACCTGGCGGCCGGCGACGTCTTCCAGGTCAATTTGTCGCGGCAGTGGCGCGCGCGGTTCGATGATGTCGTTGATCCGGCGATGCTGTTCGCGCGTCTTCGCGACCATAATCCAGCGCCGTTTGCCGGAATGTTCGCGCTTGGCGGCCAAGTGATCGTCAGCGCTTCGCCGGAACGGCTGGTGTGC
>JAQGOI010000332.1 GCA_028293685.1 Lysobacteraceae bacterium
GGCAACGCGGCTGTGGCGCCGGTACTGGCCGACCAGGACACCAGCCAATGGCCCGCATTGCTGCGTCGTTTTCGCGCTGCCGAGTCCACGCGGCTCGTCTGGCGGGACGTACTCGGCCGGGATGATGTGGATGCAACGCTGGCGGGAAGCACGCAGCTGGCCGAGTGCTGTCTGCAGCTTGCGCTCGATGCGCTCGAGCGCGAGTTCGTGCAACGGTATGGCGTCGTGCGCAACGCGGCGGGCGTCGCGCAGCGTCTGGTCGTGTTCGGCCTCGGAAAGCTCGGTGGCGGCGAGCTGAACTTCTCGTCCGACATCGACCTCGTCTACGCCTACGACAGCGACAGTGGCGTCGCACCGGAAAGCAGTGGCGGCTCCCGATCGATCGCGACCGAGGACTATTTCGCGCGGCTGGGCCAGCAGCTGGCCAGGTTGCTGGGCGAAGTCACGACCGACGGCTTCTGCCATCGGGTGGATCTGCGACTGCGCCCGTTCGGAAACTCCGGCCGCATCGCCTTGTCGTTTGCCGGGATGGAGCAGTACTTCCAGCGCGAGGGACGCGACTGGGAGCGCTACGCGTGGCAGAAGGCGCGTCCGGTGGCAGGCGATCTTGCGGCTGGTGAACGCTTTCTCGACGTCCTGCGGCCGTTCGTCTATCGGCGCTACCTCGATTACGGCGCACTGGATGGCCTGCGCGAAATGAAAGCAACCATCGCCGCCGAGGTGGCGCGCAAGGAGCTGGCTGACGACATCAAGCGTGGACCTGGCGGCATCCGCGAAATCGAGTTCCTGGTGCAGGCGCTGCAGCTGATTCGCGGCGGCCGCGAAGCGGCGTTGCGCGAACGGCGGCTGCTGCCCGCGCTTGCGGCATTGGTCGACGCTGGGCACATCGGCGCCGATGCCGGCGTGGCACTGCGCGATGCCTATCGTTTCCTGCGTCGACTCGAAAACCGCCTGCAGATGCTGCGCGACGCACAGACGCACGCCTTGCCGGATCGCAGTGAAGACCGCGCGCGCATCGCCTGCGGATTGGGCGCAACGGATTGGGACGCCCTGCGTCGGCAGCTGGACAATCATCGCGCGCGAGTGAACACGGAGTTCAGCGCGCTGCTGGCGCCAAGGCGCCGCCAGGCGGCGGCAGGTTCACTTGCACATTACTGGCGTGCGCTACCCGAAGGCGGAGACCAGGACGCGTTGGCAACGGCAGGTTTCGATGGCATCGCCGCTGCCGACGCCAGTTTGCGCGACCTCGTGCGCTCGCCGGCGCTGCGCGCATTGTCCGACAACGCGCGCGTTCGGCTGGACCGCGTGTTGCCGGCATTGCTCGATGCCGCGGGTGCTTCCGCGCAACCCGACGCGGCATTGCGGCGTCTGCTGCCCATACTGCAGACGCTGTTGAGACGCGCAAGTTACCTGGCGTTGCTCGACGAGCAACCGGCGGCGCTGCAGCGGCTGGTGGACGTGGTCGCACGCAGTGCGCTGCTTGCCGAGCGCCTGGCGGCCTATCCGTTGCTGCTGGACGAATTGCTCGACTTGCGAGTCGGTGGACCGATGCCGACGCGCGCGGACCTGCAACAGGCCTGCGCAACGGCCTTGACTGCACCCGATACCGAAGCGGCGTTGCAGGTGCTGGGCGAGGTGCGACAGGCGCTGAGTTTCCGCATCGCACTGGCGACGCTCGACGCACGCCAGGGTGCACAGCTCGGTGCGAGGCAACTGGCCTGGCTCGCCGACGCGGTCCTTGCCGTCACGGTGCAGTTGGCGACGCGGGAAACCGCGGTGGCGCACGGACGGATCGTTTCGCCCGGTACCGACAGCGTGCCATTGGCGGTCGTGGGTTACGGCAGCCTGGGCGGCGAGGAGCTTGGATTCGGCTCCGATCTGGATATCGTGTTCCTGTACGACGCGGCAGCCGACCTGCAGTCGGACGGTGATCGTCCGTTCGACGCACCACGCTGGTTCGCGCGACTGGCGCAGAAGATCGTGGCGCTGCTCGGTGCCACGACCGGCGCCGGGCGCCTGTTCGACGTCGATGTGCGTTTGCGGCCCGACGGCGCGAAAGGCCTGCTGGTGTCGACGGTATCGGGTTTCGCCGACTACCAGCGCGAGCGCGCATGGACATGGGAACACCAGGCGCTGGTTCGGGCACGCTGCATCGCTGGCGATGCGCAGGTGTGCGCGTCGTTCGAGGCCATCCGCACGCAGACGTTGACGCGTGTGCGCGACCCGGAGCGCCTGCGCAGCGACGTCGCGGCGATGCGCGCGAAGATGCGCGCGGAACTCGACCGCACTGCGTCGGGTGAGTCGGGGCAACGCTTCGACCTGAAGCAGGGCGTCGGCGGTCTGGTGGACCTGGAGTTCCTGCTGCAATACCTGGTCTTGCGCGATGCGCACCGGTTGCCGGCGTTGCTGGTCCCGCGCGACACCCCCGGGCTGCTCGCCGCGCTATGCCACGCCGGCAGCTTGCCGGCCGACACCTGTGCGGCTTTGTCGGATGCGCATGCGGTACTGCTCGATGCCGGCCTGCGCTGCACGCTGGACCGACGCGCCAGGATGACCGCGGAAACACCCGCCATCAGCAAAGCACGCGCCGGCATTCTCGATGCAACCCGGGCGTTTGGCCTGGCGGATGACGTTGGCTAGAGTCCGAAGCGGTCCCTGACTTCGCCGGCGACGCGCGCGGTTTCGCGTAGCGGAGTCACCGCGAACGTCGGCAGCGCCGGCGCCATCGCGCGGATCCGACCCATCGCCAGCAGCGATTCCAGAAACACGCGCAAGCGACCGCGCGCGCGCGCCGGATCGAACACGTGCACGGGTACGCTGGTGGCACAGGCCTCGGAAATCATGTTGACCGAATCGGGCGAGCACACGATCCGGTCCGCCCAGCCGAGCAACCCGGCGTACGGATTGTCGCCATCCTCCGCCCCCAGCCAGATGAGTCCTGGCATCTGCGCGCAACGCAAACGCAATGCATCACGCACCGCGGACGGCGTGCGTCGCGACGTCGTCAGCAGCACGCTGCCGCCATCGGTTTGCAACGCCGATTGCGCCTTGGCGACCATCCGTAGGCAATCGTCGACACCCATTCGCACATGTCGGCTCGGTCCGCCCAGCAGCACGGCCGTGCGCGGGCGAGGGAGATCGCCCAAGCCGGTAAAAGACGCGCGCCCGTTCGCGAGCCATTGCCCGTCGACGGGATGCAGGCTGCCGATCGTTGAGATCACATTGGCGCCGCGCAGGCGGTCGTGCGCGGGTGCGATCACAACGTCCCAATGCTTCGGATCGAGTCGTGGATCGAGGATCTGCACGACGCGTGACCCGCGTGCACGCAGCAGCCGCGTTGCCAGTGCCGCCTGCCGCCCGCAACCAATGGCAATGAGTGGCGGAGCGCTCAAGTCGACTGCGAAATCGGGGCCGAATGCACGGCGGCTGATGGGAGCGAGTACAGGTGCCCACGCCCTCCAGGGCAGCCTTGCGTCCAGGAGGCAGCCCTTGACCGGATGGACGCCCAGGCCTTCGGCGAGGGCATCGGCCTGTCGAAGGTTTCCGGCGTGGCCATCGGTCAGCGTCCACACGGCCGCGATCCGGGAGCCAATGAATGGGGCGGGTCGTTCCATTATTGCGACCAATCGTTCCGTTGCGCGGTCTGTGGCGCCACGCGTGACACTTTACACTGCGACCCCACACACAAACCCCGGCGCCGCTGATTCAGGGCGGCGACCCAAAAGGATCCCCCATGACCCATTCCGCGCTCGACGCTCCCGCCCTGGACCAGTTGTTCCGCCAGGCGCGCACGTACAACGCGTTTTCTGGCGATGTCAGCGACCAGACCTTGCGCGAGCTGTATGACCTGGTCAAGTTCGGCCCGACGACCGCCAACGCGAGCCCGGCGCGCTTCGTGTTCGTGCGCAGTCCCGAAGGCAAGGCCAGGCTGGAGCCGGCGCTGTCCGAAGGCAACCATGACAAGACGATGTCCGCGCCCGTGACGGTCATCGTTGCCTATGACCTGGCCTTCTACGAAAAGCTCCCCGTGCTGTTTCCACACGTCGACGCGAAAGCCTGGTTCGAAGGCCAGCCCGAAACCGAGCTGACCACGGTTGCGCTGCGCAACAGCAGCCTGCAGGGCGCTTACCTGATTCTCGCTGCGCGCGCACTCGGGCTGGATTGCGGTCCGATGTCCGGTTTCGACAACGCCAAGGTCGACGCGGCATTTTTTGCAGGCACGCAGATCCGTTCGAACTTCCTCGTCAACCTTGGCCATGGCGATCCGACGAGCATCTTCGCGCGCTCGCCACGTCTTGGATTCGACGAGGCATGCCGGATCGAGTAGCGACTGCGATAGCCCTCCCGAATTTCCCACCAGGAACAAACCCATGAAGCACCTGAGCATTCTTGCCGCCGCGCTGTTGACGATGGCGGGCGCCGCCAGCGCCAAACCCGCGCATTTCAATCTCGATCCAAACCATACCCAGGTCGCGATCAGCTGGACCCACTTCGGCTTCAGCCATCCGGCCGCACGTTTCGACTCGGTGACGGGTGATTTCAATTTCGACGTCGTCGATCCCACGCACTCCAGCATCGTCGTCACCATCCCCATCGCGAGCCTGGATACCGGCGTGCCTGCGCTGGACAAGCACCTGAAGAGCCCCGACTTCTTCGATGCCGGACGCTTCCCCACGGCGACGTTCAAGAGCACCAGCGTGCAGCGGGTCGGCGAGCACGGATTGAAAGTCAGCGGTGACCTCACCATCCACGGCGTCACCAAACCGGCTGTGCTTGACGTGACCGTCAACAAGATCGGCGACCATCCGATGGGTGGCGTGGCAGCCGGCTTCGATGCGAAGACGGTGGTCAGACGGAGCGACTTCGGCATCACCAAATACGTGCCGAACGTCAGCGACGACATCGCGATCACGATAACGACGGAAGCCAAGCTCGACCAGCCGGCTCCTGCGGACCAGAAACCTGCGGACAAGAAATGATCGTCGAGCGTCCCTCCAGCGCGCGCGGTGTCGCCAATGCCGGCTGGCTCGACAGCCGGCACACATTCTCGTTTGGTCATTACCACGATCCGCAGTGGATGGGCTTC
>JAQGOI010000183.1 GCA_028293685.1 Lysobacteraceae bacterium
GCCGCTCGGCCGCGCCGTCATCGGCGGCCTGATGCTGGCAACGGTTGCCACCCTGGTCTTTGTCCCGACTGTGTTTTCATTGTTGCACGGCCGGCGTCACAAGGTGTCTCCGCCGGCGTTTCCCGCGATTTGAGGAATGACATTATGTTGCAGCAACAAGACGCATCAGGCATTCTCGGGCGAACCACGGACCGCGCAGCCCCACCGACGACGCGGCGGCGCAAAGGACCTGTGCTGACAGCTTCTATCCTGGCCGCTCTGCTCGGGGTCGCTATTTACATCGGCATCCGCCAACGTGCCGAAGCCGAGGCCAGCCTGGCGGTCGTCACCACCCAGGACGCGGTGCCGTTCGTCGAAGTTGTGCATCCGCTGCATAACGCGACGGACCAGGAACTGGTACTGCCTGGCCAGACCATGGCGTTTACCGACACACCGATCTACGCGCGTACCAATGGCTACCTGAAACGCTGGTATTTCGACATCGGTACGCATGTCCGCCAGGGTCAGTTGCTGGCGCAGATCGAAACGCCGGAACTCGATGCCCAGCTGCGGCAAGCCCGCGCCGACCTGCAGACGGCGCAGGCCAATTCCCGCTTGGCCGGCATCACAGCCCAACGAACCGCGACCCTGCTGAAGAGTCAGTCGGTTTCGACACAGGAGCGCGACAACGCAGCCGGTGCCTACAACGCCGATGAGGCCATCGTTGCCTCACGCCAGGCTGATGTGTCGCGACTGGAGGAACTGCAGTCCTACGAAAACGTCTACGCGCCCTTCGATGGCGAGATCACCGCCCGCAACACCGACGTGGGTGACCTGATCAACGCCGGGGCGGGCACGCCGACAACAGAGCTGTTTCATATGACGGCGACCAAGACGTTGCGCATCTTCGTCGCGGTGCCCGAGATCGATTCCCCCGCCATGCAGCCCGGCGCGACACCGACCATAACGTTCGACGAATATCCGGGGCAGGTGTTCCACGGCCGCCTGGCGCGCAGCAGTGGAGCAATCAACCTTGCTTCGCGTACACTGCTGGTCGAAGTGGACGTCGATAACGCCGACGGCAAACTGCTGCCCGGAGCCTATGCGTTCGTGCATTTCACGCTGCCCGGGCGAACACAGTCGGTGACCGTCCCTGCCAACGCCCTGCTGTTTCGCAGCGAGGGGTTGCGCGTCGGCGTCGTGCGCAATGGCAAGGCGGAGCTGATGCCGATCACCATCGGCCGTGACTATGGCGACCGGGTGGAAGTATTGTCCGGTCTCGGCCCAAGCGACCAGGTCATCCTCAATCCCTCCGATTCGCTGACTGGCGGCGCGTCCGTGCGGGTGGCGGACAGCAAGCCGGACGGCACCGCGTGATGCGTCGTCCCGCCATCGCAACGCTCGCTTTACTGGTGGCGGGCTGTACTGTGGGCCCCAAGTACAAGACGCCGACCGTGCCGATCACCGACACCTTCAAGGAGGCGACGCCAGTCGACTACAAGACCGCCGGCACCTGGCGGCCGGCACATCCCAGTGATGAGATACCGCGTGGCGCGTGGTGGCAGATTTTCGGCGACCAGCAGCTCGATACGCTAGAAGACCAACTGACCGCATCGAACCAGAACCTGAAGATCGCCGACGCACGCTTCCGGCAGGCGCGCGCCATGATCGGCTACCAGCGCGCCAACGAGTTCCCGACCATTTCGGTCGGCGCCAACACCAGTTCGTTGCAGGATTCGGCTCATCAGCCCTATTTCCTGATCCCCAATCCGCCGCCCGAAGGCGAACTGCAACTGTCGTTCGACCTGAACTATGAGGTCGATCTATGGGGTCGCATCCGCCGTACCGTAGCGGCCGCCCGTGAGGAGGCGCAGGCGACCTCCGCGGACCTCGAAACCGTCAGTCTCAGCCTGCATGCGGAGCTCGCACTGGACTATATCGAGCTGCGCAGCGCCGACGCCCAGCAGCGTCTGCTGGATGCCACGGTGAAGGCTTACAGCGACGCGCTGCGCCTGACGCGGAACCGCCTGGCGGGCGGCTACGCGCCGGAGTCCGATGTCGCGCAAGCCCAGACCCAGCTTGATATGACCCGGGTGCAAGATACCGATATTGGCGTGATGCGGGCGCAATACGAGCATGCGATCGCCACCCTGATCGGCAAGCCGCCGGCGGCGTTCAGCTTGCCGCCCACGCCGCTCGATCTGCAACCGCCGGCAATCCCGGCTGGTATCCCGTCGGAACTGCTGCAGCGACGCCCCGATATCGCCGCTTCCGAACGTCGCGTCGCCGAGGCGAACGAGCAAATCGGTATCGCCCAGGCGGCCTATTATCCCTCGCTGAACTTCAGCGCGTTATCCGGCTTCGAGGGCACCAGCGCGGCAACCTTGTTCGGCTGGCCAAGCCTGTTCTGGGCAGTCGGCACCTCGCTGACACAGCAACTGTTCGACGGCGGCCGGCGTCATGCGCAGTCGGAAATAGCGCGAGCCGGATACGATGCTTCGGTGGCATCGTATCGGCAGACGACACTCACCGCGTTTCAGCAGGTGGAGGACAACCTCGCCGCGCTGCGCATCCTCGGCGATGAGGCGCAACAGCAGCGGGACGCGGTGGACGCCGCGGATAATTCGCTGCGCATCTTCACCAATCGGTACGTCGGGGGCGAGGACACCTATCTGCAAGTGGTAACCGCGCAGACCGCGGCCCTCGCCAATCAGCGCAACGACGTCGACATCCTGCGCCGTCGCATGGAAGCGAGCATCCTGCTGGTCAAGGCGCTCGGCGGAGGCTGGAACGTTACGAGCCTGCCGCAACTCGCCCAGCGCGGCTTTCCGAAGGGTGCCATCGTGCCACTCGGGCGGTAGCGGGCGGCCGTCGTCACACCACAGGAACGTTGGGAGCCGGCCCGATCTTGCCTCAGCTGCGATACGAGCCGTTGATGTCGATGTAGCCGTGCGTCAGATCGCAGGTCCAGGC
>JAQGOI010000001.1 GCA_028293685.1 Lysobacteraceae bacterium
TTCACCCACGCGGAATTGCTGGATCAGGCTTGCGCCCATTGTCCAATATTCCCCACTGCTGCCTCCCGTAGGAGTCTGGACCGTGTCTCAGTTCCAGTGTGGCTGATCATCCTCTCAGACCAGCTACGGATCGTCGCCTTGGTGGGCCTTTACCCCGCCAACTAGCTAATCCGACATCGGCTCATCCAATCGCGCGTGGTCTTGCGATCCCACGCTTTCACCCGAAGGTCGTATGCGGTATTAGCGTAAGTTTCCCTACGTTATCCCCCACGATAGGGCAGATTCCGATGTATTCCTCACCCGTCCGCCACTCGCCACCCACAGTATTGCTACTGCTGTGCTGCCGTTCGACTTGCATGTGTTAGGCCTGCCGCCAGCGTTCACTCTGAGCCAGGATCAAACTCTTCACTTAAGTTTTGCGGCTTCACCGGTAAAGGTGTTGCCAATTGCTTGAGTGCAGAATCCGCTCCAAAGCCCCATTGCTACTCGATTCTTGCATTTGCATGCTTTCTTGAATTGCTTGGAGACTCTGTTACGAACGTCTGCGATGGACAGTCATCCACCCGCCAGACGCCCGCACAAGTCACCTGCGCACACTGTCAAAGATCGTGGAACCGGCCTCAGCGCCTGATTCCTGGTCGTCACCGTAGTGCCCGACCGAGCCGCACATATTACACCTGTTTCCGGGAACGTCAACACCTCGTGATGAGGATTTTCGCTCCCGCGGGGGCTTGTGCAGCGCCTTGTACAAAGGCATTCCCCGGCAGGGCGCGCATTGTGCACGGGGGCATCGGATTTGGGAAGGGCTGGGCTGACTTGACGCCGACCATGCACGGCGTACTGGTCACGGAAATTTCAATGGAGCACTCCTGATGCGCTTTGCTGTCTCCCTGTATGCGTGTGTACTGCTGCTTGCCGGTTGCACGACCACCGGGAAACCGTGGGTTGAGCTCGCAGGCAGGCGGTATGCGGTCGAATTGGCTACCACCGACGCGCAGCGTGAACGCGGATTGATGTTCCGCCAGTCAATGCCGTCCGATCAGGGCATGTTGTTCATCCATGACCGCGAAGAGCCGCAGGCGTACTGGATGAAAAACACGCTGATCCCGCTTGACATCCTGTACTTCGACAGCAGCCGCAAGCTTGTTTCGCAGCAGCGCGGCACGCCGCCGTGTTCACTCGGCGACGCGTGCCCGCCTTATCCCAGCATCGCCCCCGCGCGTTATGTACTGGAACTCAACGCTGGCCAGGCCGCGGCGCTGCATCTGCAGGACGGCACTGAACTGAGAATCGACCCACAGATCGCAGCAGTGCAATGAACCGAGTGCTTGCGTCATCCAATCACGCGGAGCAGGCTTGAATCATGCATCGCGGCTTTACACTTCCCGAATGGAATGCGCTCGCTGGCCTGGACGACGACAGCCTGCCGCTGCTTGCAACCGCCCTGCTGATCGCGCGCGACGAGTATCCCCAACTCGACGCCGCGGCGTATGACGCGCTGATCGAGGACCATTCCCGGCACCTGCGTCCGCAGATCGAGGCGATCGACAGCTACCCGCTGAAGATGCAGACGATCAACCGCCACCTGTTCGAGGAAGTCGGCTACGCCGGCAACCACGACGAATATTACGACCCACGCAACAGCTACCTCAACGAGGTGTTCGACCGGCGGCTGGGCAACCCCATTTCGCTGGCGATGGTGCAGATGGAAGTGGCGCGACGGCTCGGCATTCCACTGGATGGCGTGTCGTTTCCCGGACACTTCCTGGTGCGCCTGCCCATCGACGACGGCATGCTGGTGATGGATCCATTCAACCGGGGGCGCCCGCTGGACGAAGACGAACTGCGGCTGCGTGCCCGCCCGCATCTGGGCGGCGAGATGCCCGATGACGAAGCACTATTTAGGATTCTCAATCCCGCGTCCCATCGCTCGATGCTCATGCGCATGCTGCGCAACCTGCATGGCGTCTATTGCGAACGCGATGACTGGGAACGCGGCGTGCGCTGCGCTGACCGGATCCTCAAACTGTCGCCCGATAATTCCGAGGCGTTGCGCGACCGGGGTCTGGGGTATTTCAAGCTCGGTCATCGCCTCGGCGCCCGGCAGGATCTCGGCCGCTATCTGCAGCTCAACCCGGAGGCGTCCGATTCGGGCTCATTGCGAGAGCGCCTGGTGGAAGTGAGCAACGGCGTCGCGAAGGCCAACTGACCGTCCGCTCCTGAATCACAGCGGCATCATCTCGAAGTCGTCCTTGGTCACGCCGCAATCCGGGCAGGTCCAGGTGTCCGGAATATCTTCCCAGCGCGTGCCCGGCGCGATGCCTTCCTCGGGAAGCCCGGTTGCCTCGTCATAGATGAAACCGCAGACGACGCACATCCAGGTGCGGTAGGCAGTCGTGGTGGCAACGGCACTGTTCATTGTGTTTGGGCAATTCGACGGCTGCCTATTGTCCCATCACCGGGCCAGCACCGAAAGCCATAATGCGCGCATGAAACCGGTCGCATGGACATGAAGCACCACCCGCAGCGACGTGCCCGAAGCAGGCGTCGCGAACCGCTTCGTGGTCTGTACCTGGTGACACCCGATGAGTTGGACGACGCCCGCTTGCTGGCACGGGTCGCACCCGTGCTCGCCTGCTCGGCTTGCCTGCAATACCGCAACAAGGCCGCTTCGCCGCAGCAACGGCTGCAGCAGGCCGGTGCACTGCGCGTCCTTTGCACCGAAGCCGGCGTGAGCATGATCGTCAACGACGATGCCGCGTTGGCCGCTGCGGTCGGCGCCGACGGCGTGCATCTGGGCGAGCACGATGGCGCGGTTGCAGCGGCGCGCGCGCTGCTGGGCAACGACGCCATCGTTGGCGTCTCCTGTTACGACGACATGGCGCGCGCGCGCGATGCCGCGTCCGAGGGCGCGGATTACCTTGCCTTTGGCGCCTTTTTCCCGTCGCCGACCAAGCCTGCGGCGCGGCGCGCGTCGATCGAATTACTGCAAAACGCGCGCGTGCTCGGCCTGCCGCGGGTGGCGATCGGCGGCGTAACACCCGAGAATGCACGCACGCTGATCGCTGCTGGTGCGGACATGATCGCTGTCATCAGCGGCGTGTTCGATGCGCCCGATCCTGTCGTTGCCGCGCAGGCTTATGCAGCCTGTTTCACCTGATGAATCCCGCTTCCGGAAGCCGTATGGATACCAGCCATTCGCACACCCTGTTTTCACGCGCGCAGGCGCTCATGCCCGGAGGCGTTAATTCGCCGGTACGCGCATTCAAATCGGTAGGCGGCGAGCCATTTTTCGTGCAGCGCTCCGAGGGAGCGCATCTGATCGACGTCGACGGCAACCGTTACATCGATTACGTCGGTTCGTGGGGCCCGATGATCGTGGGTCACAACCATCCGACCGTCCTGGATGCCGTCCTGCGCACCGCGCGCGACGGCCTGAGCTTCGGGACACCCAATCCACTGGAAGTCACCATGGCCGAACGCATCTGCGCGCTCGTGCCCAGCTGCGACATGGTGCGGATGGTCAACTCGGGCACCGAAGCCACGCTCTCGGCCATCCGCCTGGCACGTGGGGCGACGGGACGCGCGTGCATCGTCAAGTTCGAAGGCTGCTACCACGGCCACGGCGATTCGTTCCTGGTAAAGGCCGGCAGTGGCGCCCTCACCTTCGGCGTACCCACGTCACCGGGCGTACCCAAGGCGCTGGCGGACCTGACGCTGACCCTGCCCTTCAACGATTTCGGCGCGGCGACAGCGTTGTTCGACCAGTGCGGCGATGCGATTGCCTGCCTGATCGTCGAGCCGGTCGTCGGCAACGCGAACTGCCTGCCGCCGCGCGACGGTTTTCTGCAGCATCTGCGCGAGCTTTGCAGCCGCCATGGCTCGCTGCTGATTTTCGATGAAGTGATGACGGGGTTCCGCGTCGCCCTTGGCGGCGCGCAGCAGCGATATGGCGTC
>JAQGOI010000187.1 GCA_028293685.1 Lysobacteraceae bacterium
CTGATCAGGATCTTGATGTCGGATTGCGGAGCCTGACGTTCGTTGGCCATGGAGGCGTGTTACCGAGAAGGGTGTAGGGAACCGTGCATTATACCGCGCGGAACGGAAGTACAGCGGCAAAACGGCCTGTGGCACTGCCGCGGCCCAGTGCATTCACAAACGGGCGGTAAAACCCTCCGCCGACTGGGGCAACGCTGCCTGCTCCGCGGCCCTGTCCCTAGCCTTTCACGGGCGGGGCGCGCTGGAGACGCCCAATCCCCGGCATCGCCGGCGGCGTCAAGCCCTCAGCAGAAACGTCACCGGCCCGTCGTTCACCAGCGTTACCGTCATATGGGCACCGAACCGGCCGGTTTCCACCCTGCCGGCATGGTGTTGCCGGCAGGTTTCGACCATGCGGGCGAACAGCGGTTCAGCTAGGACAGGCGCGGCCGCCGTGCTGAAGCCAGGGCGCATGCCCGAGCCGGTGTCCGCTGCCAGCGTGAACTGGCTGATCAGCAACAGGTCGCCCGAGCAATCGGCCAGCGACCGGTTCATCCGGCCTTCGTCATCGGCAAACACGCGGTAGCCAAGCAGTCGCGCGGTCATGCGCGCTATCTGCGCCTCACCGTCGTCGGGCTGGATGCCAACGAAGGCGAGCAGGCCAGGGCCGATGGCGCCGACGGATTCGCCGGCGACGTCGACTCGGGCGTGGGTCACGCGCTGGATCAGGGCAAGCATCGGCGGATCGTCGGGGTGGCGCGCCGATCAGTCAATCGATGGCGCCCGCTAGACTGCGCCGATGCTCGCCGACGCCATTGCCGGATTGCTGCACGCGCTTGTCGCGGCATCGACACGCTTGCCGTGGCGCTGGCTGTACGGCATCGGCGACGGCGTCGCGGCGGCGTGGCGCTGGATGGGCGCGCGCGAGAGTCGCGTGGCGCGGCGCAATCTGGAGCTGGCCCTGTGCGAACTTGGCGAGGTCGAGCGCGAGCGTCTGCAGCATGAGGTGCTGCGCACGACGGCGCGGCAGGCCCTGGAAACACTGCGTTTCTGGACGCATCCGCACACGGCAAACCTCGCGCTGATCGGCGAAATGGAAGGCCTGGATCTGTTCGATGCGGCCCTCGCAGGGGGCCGCGGCGTCATCGTCGCCGCGCCGCACTACGGCAACTGGGAACTGCTCAACCAATGGCTCGCCGCCCACACGCCGCTGGCGATCCTCTATCGGGCGCCGGACTCGGCGATCGGCGAAGCGTTCCTGCATCGCGTGCGCGCCGATGCCGATGATCGCGTCACCCAGGTGCGTGCGGAAGGCGCGGCGGTGCGCCAATTGTTCAAACGACTGCGCGATGGCGGTGTGGTCGGCATTCTTCCCGACCAGCAACCCAAGGCCGGCGAGGGCGAGTTCGCAGCATTTTTCGGCGTGCCCGCGCTGACGATGACACTGTTGTCGCGGCTGGCCGCGCGCAGCGATGCGACCGTGCTGTTCGCGTATTGCGAGCGCATCGACTGGACGCCCACGTTCCGCCTGCGGTTCGAGCGCGCCCCATCCGAGCTGGCTTCGGTCATGCCGGGGATTGGCGTGACGGCGCTCAACGCCATGGTGGAGTCCATCGCGCGTCGCGACCTGGCGCAATACCAGTGGACCTACAAGCGCTACACGGTGCGACCGCCAGGCAGCGCGGTGGACAATCCCTACCGCGACTTCGAGCGGCATTGATGAGCGCGCGCCTGCCGCTGTCCGGCGTCGTCATCGCGAAGAACGAGGGCGATCGCATCGGGCGTTGCGTGGCCAGCCTGGCTGGCGTTTGCAGTGACGTGCTGGTGCTGGATTCGCAGTCGACCGACGATACCGTTGCTGTCGCCATCGCGGCTGGTGCGCGTGTCGAGCAGCAACCGTGGCTTGGATTCGCCGCGCAGAAGAACGCGGCGATCGCGCGCGCGACGCAGCCGTGGGTGCTGCTGCTCGATGCCGACGAGTGGCTCGATGCCGACGCCGCACCGGCACTGCGCGCGTTGTTCGCCAGTGGCGACATCAGCAATGCCGATGTCTGGCAACTGCTGCGCCGCACGCATTTCCTGGGCGCCGCGCTCAATCATGGTGGCTGGGGCAGGGAGCGCGTCGAGCGCCTGTTCCGTGCCGAGCTGCGCTATCGGCCCGATGTCGTGCACGAGCGGCTTGATGTCACTGGCCGCCGCGTGGCGAGCGTCGACGCCCGGATCGAGCACGACACCGCGCGCACGGAAACCGAATATGCCGAGAAGCTGCAGCGTTACGCGCGCCTGTGGGCGCAGCAGAAACGCGCGGAAGGCCGCAGTGCCGGCGCACTCTCAGCACCGTTGCACGCGCTTGCGTACTGGTTGAAGAATTTCGCACTGCGTGGCGGCTTTCTCGATGGACCAGGCGCACGCCGCTACCACGCGCTGCACGCGCGCTACGTCTACGACAAATACCGGTTGCTGCGGATGCAGTCATAAACGGGCAAATGGCTGGGGCGCGTAGGAACCGCTCGCAAGCGGGTGATCACCGGCGTGGCGGCGCCGCCCGTCCTTGTCTTCGAAGTCATCTTTCCGGCTGAGCGGCGACCGGTAACCGCTGCCGGAAGGCGCGGTCGTTGTCGAGGAAGAACGCGCGCGCTTCGACGCCGATCGTTTCGCGCTGGCCCGCGTCCAAGGCGAGCGCCTGTTCGACGGCCTGTTCGAGACCGGCCCGGTCGTGGGTGGCAGGTGAGATGAGAGGGTAGTGGTCCGCCAG
>JAQGOI010000085.1 GCA_028293685.1 Lysobacteraceae bacterium
CCGCCAAGGCGGTTGTCCGCATCGATTTCGACCAGGGAGTTCACATGACAGCCGCCAAGGGCAGCAGCGGCACCGCCGCGGCCAGGGGCAAGCCGGCCAAGGCCGTCAAGCAATCCAAAGCCACACCCGTGCGTGCGCCGGCCAAAGCCGCCGCCAAGTCCGCGCCCGACAAACGCGCCGTCCCCGCCAAATCGGCGCCGTTGAAGGTCGCCGCACCGAAGGTGGCCGCCAAATCCGCGGCGGTCGGCGTGGCTGCCAAGCCTGCAAGCCATGCAAAACCTGTCGCCAAGGCGCCAGCCTCCGCGCCGGCCAAGGTCGCTGCGGCCACGCCTGCAAAGGCAGCTGAACCAGCAAAGACCGTTCCAGCGAAGGCCGCCGCCAAGAGCAGTGGCGCGGGACGCAAGGGGCGCGGTGATTCCGGGTCGGAAGCCAACCTGCACAAGCGCGTGGACAGCGAGCGCATCGCCTTGCACATCGCCGCCTTCGAGAAACTCGGCGGTCGTGTCGAAAAGCTTGGTGTGACGCGCGTGCTGCAGAAAGTCAGCGAAGTGGCCGCGACCGCGCCGGCACAGGCCGCCAAGACCGGCAGCCGCCGGCGGTAGACGCTCGTCGGCGTCCCCCGCGATCGGGCGACATCGCAACCACGTGCAGGCGTGCGCGGCCTTCAGCCCGCGCTGGCGACGCCGTGCACGCCGCCGTGGAGATAATCCAGCGTGACCTGCAGCGTGGCGCGCAGGCCCAGGTCCAGCGACGACTCATCGAGCTTGAACAGCGGCGAGTGGTTGGTAGGCGCCGTGGCGGGATCGATGCCGGGCGCCGTCGATCCGACAAAAAAGAACATCGCCGGCGCCTGCTGCGCGAAATACGAAAAATCCTCGGCGCCCATCTGCAGCGGCGGTTCGACCACATTGCCGGCGCCGGCGGCCGCCCTGAGGCTGGGCAGCATGCGCGCGGTCAGCGCCGGATCGTTGTAGGTCACCGGATTGCTCGGCGCTTCGGGAATGTGCGTCTCCACCGTGGCGCCGTTGGCCGCGCTGACATGCGCGGCAACGTTGGTGAGGTCGGCCAGGATGCTGGTGCGCACGGCGGGATCGAACGTGCGGATGGTGCCGGTGAGTTGCACCTGGTCGGGGATGATGTTGTAGCGGATGCCGCCATGGATCGATCCGAACGTCACCACCGCCGGTAGTTTCGAGATGTTGGTACGGCGGCTGACGATCGTCTGCGCGCTGCCGATGAGCTCGGCAGCGGTGACGATTGGATCGATGCCGCCCCACGGCGCCGCGCCGTGGGTCTGGCGACCCTTGACCGTGATCGAAAACCTGTCGGAGGCCGCCATTTCCGGACCGCTGCGCACGCCGATCTGCCCGGCCTGCAGGGTGCTGAACACATGGAGCCCGAAGATCGCATCGGGTTTGAAATCACGGAACAGGCCTTCCTTGAGCATCAGCGCGGCGCCACCTTCCTCGCCGGGCGGCGCACCTTCCTCGGAGGGCTGGAAGATCAGCATCACCGAACCCGGCAGCTCGGCGCGCATTGCGACCAGCGCGTCGGCGACGCCGAGCAGGATGGCGGTGTGGGCGTCGTGGCCGCAGGCATGCATCACCCCGGTGGTTTGACCGGCGAACGTGGTGGTCACCGTCGACTTGAACGGCAGGTCGACCTGTTCGACCACGGGCAGCGCATCCATGTCGGCGCGCAGCGCCAGGCGCGGTCCGGGCTTGCCGCCGGTGATGACCGCGACCACGCCATGGTGCGCGATGCCGGTTCGCGGCTTCAGGCCAAGCGCGCGCAGGTGTTCGGCCACGATGGCCGAGGTGCGCTCTTCGCGGTTGGACAACTCGGGATGCTGGTGGAAGTCACGTCGCCATGCGAGCACGACCGCGTGCTCGCTCTGGGCCGCCGTGGCGATCTCGGGCCGCGGCGGCGCCTGGGCACAAGCCGGCGAAATTGGACACGCCGACGCCAGGGCGATCAGGGGAACAAGCATGATGCTCCGGCGCATGCGGCGTACTCCAACGGGCAACCAGTCCGGATGCTAACCGGTCGCCTTGGCGCCCGGTGGGCCGCGATCTGGCGTCGAGCGCCGCCGGCATGCGACGCTGCGGCACCTCCGCCGCGGCGCCGCCAATGAACGACACCCACCGCTCATCGTCTCCCTTGATGGGAGAAGCGGCGCTGATCCGCGCCGTCGGATCGTTCGCGCTCACCGCGGCGGTGATCAACGTGATCGTCGGCGGCGGCATTTTCCGCATGCCGGCGGCGTTGTCGGCGCAGATGGGCGTGGCGGCGCCACTGGCGCTGGTCGCCGGTGCGCTGGCGATCATTCCAGTCGCGCTGTGCTTTGCGGCGATCGGCAGCCGCGTGCAGGTCACTGGTGGGCCTTACAGCTATCTGAGTGCGACGTTTGGTTCGTTCGCCGGCTTCGTTGCGGGCGCATTGATGTGGATCAGCAATTTCACCTCGAGCGCGGGCGTGGCGGCGGCGTTGTCGGTGCAGGTGGCGCGGCTGGTGCCGGCACTGGCGCCTGCGATGCCACGCGCGCTGTTTCTGACCGCGCTGTATGCCGTGCTGTTCGCGCTCAACGCCTTCGGCGTGCGCCTGGGCGCGCGCGCGATCACCGTGCTTGCGGCGCTCAAACTCACGCCGTTGTTCCTGCTCGCCGCCGTGGGTGTGTTCTTCGTCGACTGGGCGCAGGTCAGTTTCTCGCCGGCTGCCGTTCCGTCCTGGGGAGCGCTCGGTGCATCGATGGCGTTGGTGATGTTCGCCTACTCCGGCATGGAGACGGCGCTGGTGCCCTCGGGCGAAGTCACCGATCCCGCACGCAGCGTCCCGCGCGCGACGCTGGTCGCGATCCTGCTGGTGGTGCTGTTGTACCTGGGCCTGCAGATCGTCGGCCAGGGCGTGCTGGGTGCGCGCCTTGGCAGCAGCGGCGTACCGGTCGCCGATACCGCCGCCGCCCTGTGGGCGCCGGGCGGCGTGCTGCTGCTGATCACGGCGTGCCTGTCGATGACCGGCTTCCTGATGGGCAACCTCCTGGGCACATCGCGGCTGGTGTTTGCGCTCGGGCGCGACGGTTACCTGCCGCAGGCCTTCGCCAAAGTGAGCGCGCGCCACCGTGTGCCCTTGCTCGCGCTGGCGGTCCACGCGGGTCTGGCCTGGGTGCTCGCACTGGCCGGCAACTTCGACACGCTGGCACTGATTTCCGGAGGTGCGATCTGCCTGGTCTATGGCCTGGTGAGCCTCGGTGCCTGGCGCGCGCAGCGCCGCGACCTGCGCGAGCGCGGCACGCCCTTCGTGCTCCCGGGCGGCGCGCTGATTCCAATGATCGCCTTTGTCGCGATGGTATTGATCGTCTCGACGCTGACCGGGAAGGAGTGGGCGGCGATCGGCATCGCGCTGGTCGTGCTGGTCGCGATTTACGGCGGGCTGCATCTGCGGCGAAGCCGCCGCGCCTAGCCGCGATGCGCGAGCGCCAAGTAGTCCGCCGACTGCATTTCGATCAGCCGTGACGCGGTGCGTTCGAACGCCCCAGCCAGGCGTTCGCCGACGTATAGCGACGGCGGCGACGCCGCCGCCGTGCAGATCAGGTTGACGTGGCGGTCGTAGAGCTCGTCGACCAGCGTGACGAAGCGGCGAGCGGCATCGTCATCGCCGCCAGCCATGATCGGGATGCCGCCGAGCAGCACGGTGTGGAATTCGCGCGCGACCTCGATGTAGTCGCCGGCGGCGCGCGGTCCTTCGCATAGCGCGGAAAAATCAAACCAGGCCATGCCGTCGGCCAGTGCGCGTACGGGAATCGTGCGGCCGTCGATCGACAGCGGGCCGCTCTCGTGCACGCAGCCGGCGCTGAGCACATGCCAGCGGTCGGCGAGCCAACCTTCGGCGCGCGCGTCCAGCGGTTGCCGATACACCGGCGATCGCGTCAGCGTGCGCAGGCGATAGTCCTGCGGACTGTCGAGCTGCAGCACGGTGCAGTGCTGCTGGATCAGGGCGATCGCCGGTTCGAAACGCGCACGCTGCAGGCCGTCACGGTACAACTCCGACGGCGGTGTGTTGGAGCTGGTCACGAGCACCAGGCCTTCGGCGAACAGGCGTTCGAGCAACCGCGCCAGCAGCATCGCGTCGCCGATATCGCTGACGAAAAATTCGTCAAGCACGAGCACGCGCAGTTGTGCGCGCCACTCGCGTGCGATCACGGCCAAGGGGTCGCGTTCCCCGGCGTGCTCGCGCAGGCGTGCATGCACGGTGCGCATGAAGCGGTGGAAATGCGTGCGACGCTTCTCCTGCAACGGCAGCGATGCGTAGAACAGGTCGATCAGGAACGTCTTGCCACGACCGACGCCGCCCCACAGGTACAACCCGCGCGGCGCTTCGTCGCGCCGTTGTGTCCATGACGCCAGCCATCCGCGGACCGGTGCCTGGACGAGCGCGGCGTGGATGCGATCCAGTTCGCGCAGCGCCGCGTGCTGGGCGCGATCGTCGAGCCAGTCGCCATTGGCCACGCCCGCGGCGTAAACCGCGGTGGGCAATGCGCACGCCGCGAGCGGTGCCGCGCGCGAGGTCACGCGTGGCGCCGTCCGGCGTCGGGCAGAAACGGGCGCACACCGTGCTTGATCGCGCCGCGCAGGTCCATCAGCTTGCGATGGAAGAAATGGCTGGTGTCCGGCATCCGTACCAGTTCCGGCGGAGTCTGCAGCGTGCCGATCCACTCGAACACGGCGTGTGGACTGACGATTTCGTCGGCCTCGCCCTGGATGACCAACCACGGGCAGGTGGGCAACACCAGCGTGGAGAAGTCCCAGCTGCGACCGACCGGCGGTGCGATCGCCAGCACGAAGGCCGGCTGCAGCTGTTCGGTGGCGCGCAACGTCACATAGGCGCCAAAACTGAAACCGGCCAGCCACAGTTGCGCGTCCGGTCGCTGCGCGCGCGCCCACTGCGCGACCGCAGACAAATCGTCGGTTTCGCCGATGCCCTCGTCGAAGGTGCCGCCCGAAGCGCCGGTGCCGCGAAAGTTGAAACGCACGGTGTCGATGCCCAGCTCGCGCAGCGCGCGCGCCGTCATCGTCACGACCTTGTTGTGCATCGTGCCGCCTTCGGTCGGCAACGGATGGCTGACGACCGCCACGACCGGCTGGACGGGTGCCGGTGCATGGTCGAGGGCGACTTCGAGCGCGCCGGCGGGGCCGTCGATCAGGTGTGCGTTGGATGGTTTGGCGATGGCGGAGGTGGTCATCGCCGCATCATAGGGCGCCGCCCCTGCAGCCGCCGTTTGCTGGTTGTGCCGCGTCGCCGCGCGCATGCATCGGACGGCCAGCTGCCCGGACCGGCGACCGCGCTTTTATTGGCGGCTATTTAATCTGGCCAAGCATCCAGTCGACCGTCGCCTTGACCTGGACATCGGTCAGCGCCGGATTGCCCCCCTTGGCCGGCATCACGCCGCCGTCGGGGCCGTGGAAGCCCGCGATCGCGTGCTGGTACAGCGTGTCCTTGCCCTGCGCGACGCGCGCGGCCCAATGCGCCTTGTCCAGTGTCGGGGCGCCGCCAGCGCCGGACGTGTGGCAACCGGTGCACAGGTTGCCGAAGATCACCGAGCCGTCGGTGGTGCCGCCATAAGCCACCTGCGATGCGGCCGCCGCGGCAGCCGCCGAAGCCGCGGCCGCCTGTGCCGCCGCACCGGTCGCGCCGGCGTACACCGCGCCCAGCGGCGCGATGCGCTCGTGGGTACGTTGCACCGCCACCTCGGAGACCTCCGGCGGCACCGCCTTGTTGAGGTGGTAGGCGAGCAGTTGCAGCCCCAGGGTGACCAGCACCAGGAAGCCGATCACCAGGGAAAATTTCTTGAGGAAATCGAGGTCGTAGTTGCGCACGATCCACCTTGTGGCGGCCAGGCCGCTGAGTCTTGGAAGTCCAGCTTTGGTCCAGCCACCCCATCCGCCCCTGCCTGCACGCGGCCAGACAGTGGTGCGCCCGGAGGGATTCGAACCCCCGACCAATGGCTTCGGAAGCCACTACTCTATCCGGCTGAGCTACGGGCGCATGGGCCGTTACCGCGGCATCGAACGGCAGGCCGCGGGGCGCGCATTCTCGCATGATTGCGCGAACAGGCGCGACCCGCCTAGCCTGCAGCCCATGAGCTACGAGCGTTACCTGCCTCCCGAGCCGCTGCCTCCCGTCGAGCCGACGCGACTGGCGTTGTACTGGACACTCGTGCGCGGTGATCGCCCGATCGGCTGGCTGCTGTTGCTGTGGCCCACCTGGTGGGGCCTGTGGATAGCGGCCGGGGGTGTGCCACCGCTGTGGCCGCTGCTGGTGTTCACCGCCGGCGTCTGGCTGACGCGTTCGGCCGGATGCGTCATCAACGATTACGCCGATCGCTGGCTGGATCCGCAGGTCGCACGCACGCGCGACCGCCCGCTGGCGACGGGTGCGGTGACCGGCCGCGAAGCGCTGACCGTGTTCGCGGTGTTGATGCTCGTCGCCTTCGCCCTGGTGCTCACGCTCAACCGGTTGACGATCGAACTCAGTGCCGTCGGCGTGCTGCTCGCCGTCAGCTACCCGTACCTGAAGCGTTACACCGACTTTCCGCAGGTGTACCTGGGCATGGCCTTCGGCTGGGGCATCCCGATGGGTTTCGCGGCGCTGCAAGGCACCGTGCCACCGATCGCCTGGCTGTTGTATGTAGCCAACATCTTCTGGGCGACGGCGTATGACACCTGGTATGCCATGGTCGATCGCGACGATGACATCCGCGCTGGCGCACGCTCCACCGCGATCCTGTTCGGCGACATGGACCTGGTCGCGCTCGGCGTGCTCTATGGACTCATGTTCGCCGCGCTGGCGCTGGCCGGGCGCCGGGCCGCCCTCGGGCCGCCGTTCTGGTACGCGCTCGGCGTGGCCGTGCTTCTCGTCGCCTACGAATTCTTCATCGCCCGGGCCCGCAACCGCGACGACTGTTTCCGGGCGTTCCTGCACAACCACTGGGTGGGCGCGGTGATCTTTGCCGGCATTGCAAGCAGTTTCCTGCTGCGATGACCGGCTTGTCGTAGGAGCGGCTTACAGTCGCGAGCCGCTGCGCGCCCGGTCATGACGGTCGCTCCAACACGAGCGCATCCATGCCCGCCGTCACGGCACCCGCGCGCACACCCATGCGTCGACCCGCTGCACGCCGGCACGTCGCAGAGCGCGTGCCGCCGCATGCACCGACGCCCCGGTCGTCATCACGTCGTCGACCAGCGCCACGTGTGCCGGCAATGGCGTTCCGGCGTCGACCACGAACGCATTGCGCACGTTGCGCCGGCGTGCCCGCGCGCTGAGTTCCGACTGCGGCGCCGTGACGCGCTGGCGCACGAGCAAGTCGTCGTGCAATGGCAGGTCGAGCATGCGGGCCAGCGGGCTGGCCAACTCAAGTGCCTGGTCGTAACCGCGGCTGCGCAGGCGGGAGCGGTGCAAGGGGATGGGCACCAGCGCTTCGGGACGCGGCAGCCCGGCGCAGGCGTCGGCCATCAGTTGCGCCAGCAGTCGCCCGGCCGCCAGGTCGCCATGGAACTTGAACCGCGGCAGCAGCCTGTCAAGCGGGCGCGAATACACGCAGGCCGCGACCGTGCGTTCGAGCGGGGGCTTTCGCCGCAGGCACACCCCGCACGCGGTTGCCGGTGCCGGCAGCGGCAGCGCGCAGCTCGGGCACGCGCTCGAATTCCACGGCAGCGCATTGGTGCAAGCCCGGCAGAGATCGCGGCTGCCGTGGCCGCGTTCGCCACAGGCCAGGCAACGGGGCGGCCATACCCTGCGCAGCCACTCGCGCAGGGTGTCGTCAACCGCGCGGAGCCCCTTCGGGTTGACAGTGCCGGACATGCTTTCCAGACTGCCTCGGCTCACCCGCCGCCACAGTCGGAAAACGCCCTTGTCCGTCGTCAGCCCGCTCCTCGACACAACGCCCCCCGACAGCACGCCGTCGCCGCTGCGCCACGACTGGACGCGCCAGGACGTGCTCGCGCTGTTCGCATTGCCGTTCACCGAACTGCTGCACCGCGCCGGGTCGGTGCACCGCCTGCACTTCGACCCGGCCGAAGTGCAGGTGAGCACGCTGCTGTCGGTCAAGACCGGCGGCTGTCCGGAGGACTGCGGCTACTGCCCGCAGGCGGCGCGCTATCACACCGGCGTCGACGCGACGAAATTGATGTCGACCGAAGACGTCGTCGCCAAGGCGCAGCAAGCGAAGGATGCCGGCGCGTCGCGTTTCTGCATGGGTGCGGCTTGGCGTTCGCCCAGGGATCGCGACATTCCGAAGGTCGCGGCGATGATCCGCGAAGTGAAAGCGCTCGGCCTGGAAACCTG
>JAQGOI010000111.1 GCA_028293685.1 Lysobacteraceae bacterium
ACATGCGTGGCCGACGGTGCGGTCTGGACGCGGGACGACCGTGACTGAGCGCTTCGCCTAAACCTCTGCTGCGGTCAGCTGGATCACGAGCACCTCCCCGCCACCATCGAGCACGAAGCGTTGCCTGGCGGAGCCGCCGGAGAGCAAGGCGGTATCTCCAGACTCCAGGCCAGACAGCAGCGAGCCGTCGGCAAAGCGCGCCTGGCCCGCCATCAGGAACGCCGCCCACACGGCACCCGGGTCGACAAAGATCACCATGGGGCCCACCACCGGGCGATGCCATAACCTGGCATCCACGCGATCGCGCCGCCACATCAGGTTGAAGTCCTGCGTCGGGCCGTCGATGAGCCTGCCGGTGACGCGGCGCTCACCAGCAAATCGAATCCGATCGTGCGGCGGCAGCAGGTCGTGGATGTCGCCGTCATCAAAACACAGCTGCAGTCCATTGCCCGACAGCAACACGAGTTCGCGGTCGACGTCTTCGAACTGCGAGAAGGACGCGTCTTCTTCGATCTCGGCAATCGAAAGACGCCAGCTCCAGTCGCCATGGGAAGGCGAGCGTGCGATTTCGCGCGTCCAGCCCGTGCCGTTTTTCCAGCGCACCCGTTGGTAGCTGTTGGCCGGAATCACCCGGCTCGATTCGCAGGCGGTGTCCATGCCGGCAGTGTAGGGAAGTCGCCGTCCGGGCGGTTGTGCAAAACGATTACCGCCAGCAAAGATGCCCCCGACACGTGCTTCCTGCACGGGTCGGAGGCAAACATCCCTGTCATCGGCGTCCTGCCGTTCCGCGGGGCGTCCCGCCCCTGACGACGAATCGCGCGTCCTTGCGCGACTCGCGTGGTACCTGGTCAGCGACGGGCGACTGGCGCCGGGTGCGGCCGTACCGGTACGGCACTGCCGCCCAACACGATCCGGTCACGATTCTTCTCGACCGTCTTCAGGCCGATTCCCTTGACCAGCGCCAGCTGCTCGGGACTCTTGAAGCTCCCGTGTTCCTTGCGGTAGGCGACGATCGCTTCGGCCTTCGATGGGCCTACATTGAGCAGCACGCGATCGATCGTCGCGGCGTCGGCGGTATTGAGGTTGACCTTGTCCGGCGCTTGCGACCCAGCGCGGGCGCTGGCTTGGGTTGCAGCGTGTGCCCCGGTGGACAGCAAACCGGCCGCCAGCAACAGCGACACGACGATGGAGTGGGTGAAGCTGGTCTTCATGGCGTTTCCTTTGAGGTCATGGGAGTCCGTTCCTGCCGGCCGGTTGGTGCCTGCCGGTGGACACAGTGTCGTGACTGGACGTAGACGACCGTATCGCCGGACCCGCCGCAGCGGAGCCAGCAAAAGCCGCACGCCCTTGTCGGAATAGTCCTACAGGGCCGGCGGCGTAGAATTCCCCCTCACTTCCCAGAAGTCCGCCATGGATAGCAGTCAGACCGCCGCGCCCCCCTCAACCGACCCGCCGGTGGCGCTCGATGCTTCGGCACTGGAGCAATTCCTTGCCGGCAAGTGGGACGACGACATCGTTCCGCAGTTGATCGACTACATCCGGATTCCGAACAAGTCACCGATGTTCGACGCCGACTGGGCTGCCAACGGGCATATGGATCGGGCCGTTGAGCTGATGCGTCGCTGGGCGCAGGCGCAACCGGTCGCCGGCCTGGTGCTGGAAGTCGTGCAGCTTGCCGGCAGAACCCCACTGATCTTCATGGAGATACCCGCCAGCGATGGTCGCAGCGACGAGGACTGCGTGTTGCTGTACGGCCACCTGGACAAGCAGCCGGAGATGACCGGATGGGATCCCGGTTTGGGTCCATGGGAACCGGTGCTCCGCGGCGATCGCCTGTTCGGACGGGGCGGCGCGGACGATGGCTACGCGATATTCGGGTCGCTCTCGGCGATCCAGGGGCTGCAGCAGCAGGGCATCGCCCACGCGCGCTGCGTGGTGCTGATCGAAGCCTGCGAGGAATCCGGAAGTTACGACCTGCCCGCTTACGTCGACCATCTCGCCGGCCGCATCGGGAAACCTTCCCTGGTGGTGTGCCTGGATTCGGGTTGTGGCAACTACGAGCAACTGTGGTGCACGACGTCGCTGCGCGGACTTGCGGGTGGCAACCTGACGGTACGGGTGATGGAGGAAGGCGTGCATTCCGGCGACGCATCGGGCGTCGTTCCCTCGAGCTTCCGGTTGCTGAGGCAGTTGTTGTCGCGGATAGAGAACGAGGTCGACGGTACGATCACGGTCGACGCGCTCCATGTGCAGGTGCCCGCCGATCGCATGCTGCAGGCGACGACCGTGGCCAAGGTGCTGGGAAGCGACGTTTACGACAAGTTTCCGTTGGCGCCGGGCGTGCAGCCCATGGGCACGGACCTGACGGAACTGGTCCTCAACCGGACTTGGCGGCCGGCGTTGTCGGTCACGGGCGCGGACGGGATCCCGCCATTGGCCTCGGCGGGCAATGTTCTGCGTCCGTACACGGCAGTGAAGCTGTCGCTGCGGCTACCACCGACGCTGGATGGCAAGTCCGCCGGCGAGTTGCTCAAGGACCTCCTCGAGCAGTCGCCGCCCAATGGAGCGCAGGTCACCATGGAACTGGAGAAGGCCAGCAGCGGCTGGAACGCCCCGACCATGGCGCCCTGGCTGGAACGCGCGATCGACACGGCGAGCCACGAATTTTTCAACAGGCCACCCATGTACATGGGCGAAGGCGGCACCATCCCGTTCATGGGCATGCTGGGCGAGAAGTTTCCCAGCGCACAGTTCATGATCACCGGCGTGCTGGGCCCGCATTCCAATGCACACGGCCCCAACGAATTCCTGCACATTCCGATGGGCAAACGGGTGACGGCCTCGGTCGCGCGCGTCCTGGCCGAGCATCACGCGGCGAGCCTTCGCGGTGAAACGACGGGCCTGTCGGCTGCGACCGGCGGCGGTGAGCGGCTCGGCGGACACGGTTGCTGCTGACCTCAGTTGGCGCAGCGCGCGAGGCGATCCTTCACGTGCACATCGGCTAAAGTCGGCCCGACCTTTCGCAACCGGAGTCAGCCATGCACTGGGATCTGTTCGGCAGCAGGAACTGGCTGTACATCATCCTGATCGGATTCGTCGTCGGCTTGCTGGCGCGCGCGCTCAAGCCCGGCCGCGACAGCATGGGCATCATCCTGACCACACTGGTCGGCATTGCCGGCGCACTGCTGGCGGGGTGGGCGGGCCAGACGATGGGCTGGTACCGGCCCGGACAACCGGCGGGATTCATCGGCGCGCTGCTGGGCGCGATCGTGATCCTGATCATCTTCAGCCTGTTCCGCGGCCGCCGTCGCCGGCTGTGATGCCGATTCGGCGGCAACAGCAAGGCGCTGGTCAGGCGCGCCCGTAGATGTCGTCGTAGCGGACGATGTCGTCCTCGCCCAGATAATCGCCCGACTGCACTTCGATGAGCTCGAGCATGCCGGTACCCGGATTTTCCAGCCGGTGTTTCGCGCCCACCGGGATGTAAGTCGACTGGTCCGGCAGCAGGTCGAACACCTCATCGTCTCGGGTCACGCGTGCGGTGCCGCTGACCACGATCCAGTGCTCGGCGCGCCGGGTATGCGACTGCAGCGACAAGCGCGCCCCTGGCTTGACCTTGATGCGCTTGACCTGGAAACGAGCGCCCGCATCGACCGAGTCGTAACTCCCCCATGGACGGTGCACTTCACGGTGCAGCGCGGCTTGGCTGCGCCCTTCGGCCTTCAGGCGGCTGACGACATCCTTGACCTGCTGCACGCGGTCCTTGTGCGCCACCAGCACGGCGTCGTCGGTTTCGACCACCACCAGGTCATCGACGCCAACCAGCGCCACCAGCTTGCGTGCATGCACGTAACTGTCGCGGCTGTCGATTGCGATGACATCGCCAATCGTCGCGTTGCCGTCGGCGTCGCGTGCAGCCACGTCCCAGAGCGCCGACCAGGATCCAAGGTCGCTCCAGCCGATGTCGACCGGTAGCACCATCGCGGCATCGGTGCGCTCCATCACCGCATAGTCGATGGAATCGGCCGGGCAACCAGCAAATGCTTCGCGCTCGAGCCGGACAAAATCGCCGTCGACCGTAGCCTGCTCGAAGGCGCTGCGGATGGCGGCGGTGATGTCCGGGCGGAAGTGTTCCAGCTGCGCCAGGTAACGCGACGCGCGGAACAGGAACATGCCGCTGTTCCAGTAATAGTCGCCGGCGTCCAGATAGCGCTGCGCCTTTGCCGCATCGGGCTTTTCCACGAAGCGGCTGACGTGCCGCAACGGACCGCCCGCCCCGCCTCCGGCGTGGATGTAGCCAAAGCCCGTTTCGGGCGACGTCGGCACGATGCCGAACGTCACCAGTGCGCCCTGGCTCGCCGCTTCGACGCCCTGCCGCACGGCGGAGCGAAAGGCCTCCGCATCGCGCACCACGTGATCGGATGGCAGCACCAGCAACAACGGATCATTGCCATTTGCCATGGCCTGCATGGCCGCCGCGGCAATGGCCGGCGCCGTGTTGCGGCCCACCGGCTCCAGGACGATTGCCGGCGACGGCGCGTCGATCTGTCGCAGCTGCTCCGCCACGAGAAACCGATGTTCCTCATTGGCGACAACGATCGGCGGCGCGGTGGCGATCGCCGCCACGCGCAACCAGGTGGCCTGCAGCATCGTGTCCTCGCCGGCCAGCGGCAGGAACTGTTTGGGATACCCCTCGCGCGACAATGGCCACAATCGGGTGCCGGAACCGCCGGACAACAGCACCGGTTGCAGGATTTCCATGGCGATCTCGCAGTTGTCCGGGCGGCAGTTTACCCTTCGCCACAGTTTTGACCCAGCGCGGAGACCCGATGATCCTGCTCGACGACGTTGCTGGCGCACGCGACCACCAGCGCCTGCAATGGGCGCGCGGTGTGCTCGATGACGACGCCATCGGTCTCGAGCGCGCATCAGTGGACGCGGGGTTTCGCAGCTACTGGCGAACCATTGGCAGCGCCCGGTCGGCGATCGTCATGGATTCCCCGCCGGGGCTCGAGGACGTGCGGCCATGGCTGCGCATGCGAGCGCTGCTCCAGGCAGGCGGCGTGCGCGTGCCCCAGGTGCAGGCTGAAGATAGTGCCGAGGGATTCCTCCTGCTTGAAGACCTCGGCGCGAAAACGTATCTGCAATGCATCGACACCGACAATGCCGATGCGATGTTCGACGCGGCCATCGCACAACTGCTGAAGATCCAGGCGATCGCCCCGCCGGTCGATCTTCCGGCGTATGACACCGCCCTGTTGACGCGGGACCTGCGCCTGTTCGACGAGTGGTTCCTGCGCCGTCATCTCGGACTTGTCCTGGATGACGCCGACCAGCGCGTGCTGGATGACTGCCATGCCCTTCTGATCGACGCCGCGCTGGCGCAACCGCGCGTGCTGGTGCATCGCGACTTCATGCCACGTAACCTCATGCCGGCCGACGATGGCCCGGCCGTCCTCGATTTCCAGGATGCCGTGCTGGGGCCGATCGCCTACGACGTCATCAGCCTGTTCAAGGATGCCTTCCTCAGCTGGCCCGAGTCGCGCGTGACGGGCTGGATCGCGGGCTACCACCGACGCGCCGTGGCAACAGGATTGCCGGTTCCCGGACTGGAGACATTCCGCAGGGACGCCGACTGGATCGGCGTGCAACGGCACTTGAAGATCATCGGCATTTTCGCTCGCCTGCAGCACCGCGACGGCAAGGCGAACTATCTGCAGGACATTCCGCGCTTCCTCGGTTATCTGGAGACCGTGCTCCCGCGCTATCCCGAACTGACGGCACTCGATGCCTTCATCAATGCGAAGGTCAAACCGGCAATGTCGTCGAGCATCGCAGGATGAAAGCGCTGATCCTTGCCGCGGGACTCGGCGAGCGCATGCGTCCGCTGACCGACGTCACGCCAAAGCCCCTGCTGCAGGTGGGCGGCAAACCGCTGATCTGCTGGCATCTGGAAAACCTCGCCGCGGCCGGTGTGCGCGAGGTCGTCGTCAACACGTCGTGGCTGGCCGGTCAGTTTCCCGCCGTGCTTGGTGATGGACAACACTGGGGCCTGAGGCTGACCTTCATCCACGAAGGACCGGTGCCGCTGGAGACCGGCGGAGCACTGCTCAACGCAATGCCGTGGCTTGGCGCCGGCCCTTTCATCGGCATCAACGGCGATATCTGGACCGATTACGATGTGCGGCGTTTGCCCGCAGGCATCGATGACGTCGCGCATCTGGTACTGGTCGACAATCCACCGCAGCACGTCGCGGGTGACTTTGTCCTGCGCGGCGATCGCGTCGAATCCGAAGGCGACGCCCGCCTGACATTTTCGGGTATCGGTGTCTATCGCCCGGAACTGCTCGACAACTGGCGTTCCGTGATCGGTACGGCCGCCGGTGCCGAGGCATCCCCGCCGCGGTTCCGGCTGGCGCCGCTGCTGCGCGACGCGATGCGGCGCGGAGCGGTTTCGGGGGAACACTTTGCCGGCAAGTGGACCGATGTCGGCACGCCGCAACGACTCGCGGAACTCGATCAGGCGTTGCGGCGCGCGCACGAATAACACTGGCGACGTGACCTCACGGTTCCGGCCCCAGCGTCTGGCGCAGGAACGGTACGGTCAACCGGCGTTTGGCGGCCAACGATGCCTGGTCGAGCGTGTCGAGCAATCCGGCCAGCGCAGCAACATTGCGGCCGACGCGCCGCAGCAGCCAGTCCAGCGCGGCGTCATCGAACAACAAGCCACGCCTTTGCGCGCGATCACGCAATACCGTGCGACGGCCGTCGTCGTCCAGGGCGGTCAACGTGATGCGCGTGCATTGCGCCAGGCGCGAACGCAGGTCCGGCAAACCCAGCTGCAACGCATCCGGCGCGCGTTGCGCCGTGTATACGATCGCCATGCCGGCGGCGCGCGCCCGGTTGTGGAATTCGAACAGCGCGATTTCGTCTTCGCGCCGTCCCGCGATCGCTTCCAGCCCATCCAGCGCGATCAGGTCGTGACCGTCCAGTGCATCGAGTGCGGCGCGCAGGCGCCCTGCAGCAGCCTGCAGGGGCAGATAGGCCGCATTGCGCCCCGCGGTTTCGGCTTCCGCGCAGACAGCCAGCGCCAGATGGGTTTTACCGGTGCCATCGGCCCCGTGCAGATACAGGGCCTCGCCACTGCCGACAGCCAGCGAGCGCAGTTGCGCGATCAGGCCGGGGGGCGCATCCACGAAGGTACCCAGGCGCTGATCGGGCGGGTACCGCAACGCCAGCGGAAGCTGCCGCCCTTGATCCCCGTGCCCGGTCACGCCGATTCGTTGTCGTGCACGCTCATGGGCACTCCGGCGTCGTCGAGGATGACCGGCGTCGGTGCGCCCGCATACAGTCGACTGTGCGTGTAACGGGCGTGTGCATAGCGCAGCAGCACATTGGTGACGGCGGCGACCGGAAGCGCCAGCAGCATGCCGAGAAATCCGAACAGCTGACCACCTGCAAGCACGGCAAAGATCACGGCTGCCGGATGCAGGCCGATGCGATCACCGACCAGGCTCGGCGTCAGCCACGCGCTTTCCACCACCTGGCCGACACCAAACACGGCCGCCACGCCAGCGACATGCTGCCAGTCCCCGAACTGCACCAGCGCGGCGATGCCGCCCAGGATGATCACCGTCGCCGGGCCCAGGTACGGGACGAAAGTCAGCAGACCGGCAATCAGGCCGATCAGGATGCCGAGATCCAACCCGACCAGCCACAGCCCCGACGCATACACCCCGCCAAGGATCAGCATCACGAGCAGCTGCCCGCGCAGGAAGCCACCAAGCACCTCGTCGGATTCGCCGGCAAGGCGCGCCACGGTGGCGGCGTGATCGCGCGGGACGAGCGCTGCCACCCGTTCGACGATGTAATCCCAGT
>JAQGOI010000113.1 GCA_028293685.1 Lysobacteraceae bacterium
CGAACCGCGACCGGCACGCGAGATCATCGATGCGCTGCTTGCGGCCGCGGGCGTGGCGCCCGTGCACAAGAGCGTGTCGTTCGCTGCCGCCTACGCGATCGGCGCGGTGTGTGAGGCGGCGTGGACACTGCTGCCGTTGGCGGGTGAGCCGCCGTTGACGCGGTTCCTGGCAGAGCAGCTGGCAACCACGCATTGGTACGACATGACGCCGGCGCGCCGCGATTTTGGTTATGTGCCGAAGGTGACGATCGATGAGGGGCTGGCGAGGTTAGCGGAGGCGTATCACCGGAGTTGATTTCGAACAGCGCGCATCCGCGCCTCCTCAGCGCGTGGCGACGCGATGTACTGCATCGCTCGACGGTTGCCGCGGCGGCGCGAGCGCCACGATAGAATGCGGCGATGACCTCCCTGCCGTTCCAATGGAAGCCACTCGCCGGGCGCACGCTGGAAGCCGCGCTCAATCGTGCGGTGGCGCTGGACCCGGATACGCGCGATGCCTTGCGCGGGCTCGACGGTCAGCGCGTGGCACTGGAGATCGAACGCCCACCGCTTGCGCTGCAGGTCAGCGTTGCCGGCGATCGCCTCCTGGTCGGGCCAGTCGATGCCGAAGCCGAGCCCGACCTCAGCGTGCGCGGCACGCTGGCCGCGCTTGTTTCGCAATTGCCGTTCGCCAGCGCATTGCGACACGACGACGGTCCACCGGTCGGTCGACTGCGCATGGCGGGCGATGCCGAACTGGCGCGTCGCCTGCAGCGCCTGGCCCGGCAATTCGATCCCGACTGGCAACGACCTTTCGCGGCTGTGTTCGGTGACGTGCTTGGCGTGCAGATCGCCAATGCTCTGGCGAGTGCCTTGCGCCAGGCGCAGGTGCTGTCGCGCAACCTGGCGCAGACATCGGCCGAGTACCTGACCGAGGAATCCAGGGACATCGTCGGACGCGACGAGCTCAATGCCTTCCACGACGACGTCGACACCTTGCGCGATGACGTCGAGCGCGTCGCCGCGCGCGTTGCGCGGCTGTCGTCCGGCATCGGCGGCGCTCCGTGAGTTCGGTCATGCGCGCGTTGCGCATCGGCCGCGTGCTGGTGCGTTACCGGCTGGACGATCTCCTGGAACAGACGCCGGCCGAACGCTGGTTGAAGCTGATGCGACCGTTCGTGCCGCGAGCGTCCATTGATATCGCGGCATTGCCACGCGGGGCCCGCCTGCGCCTGGCACTGCAGGAGCTGGGTCCGATCTTCGTCAAGTTCGGGCAGATCTTGTCGACGCGCCGCGATCTGGTTCCGCTGGATATCGCCGAAGAGCTGACGTTGCTGCAGGATCGTGTCGCGCCGTTCGACGGCGACACCGCGCGTCTTTTGGTCGAGGAAGCATTGGCGCGTCCGATTGCAGTCGCGTTCGCCACGTTCGACACGACTCCACTGGCGTCGGCATCGATCGCGCAGGTACACGCAGCCACGTTGCATCCCGTCGGCGACGCTCCATCGCGCGACGTCGTCGTCAAGGTGTTGCGCCCGGGAATCAAGCGCCAGATCGCCGACGATGTCGCCCTGCTCAGGACGGTCGCCGGCATGGTCGATCGCACGCATCCGGCGGCGGACAAGATCCGTCCGCGCGAGATTGTCGCCGAGATCGAATCGACCCTCGCCGCCGAACTCGACCTGCAGCGCGAAGGCGCGAATGCCAGCGTGCTGCGGCGCTTCTGGCAGGATTCACCCGACCTGTACGTGCCCGAAGTCGTGTGGAGCCACACCGCGGAACGCGCATTGACGCTCGAGCGCGTGCACGGCATTCCCTCTGACGACGTCGCCGCGCTGGATGCGGCAGGCATCGATCGCAAGCTGCTCGCGGCCAAGGGCGTGCGCGTGTTCTACACGCAGGTATTCCGCGACAATTTCTTCCACGCCGATGCGCACGCGGGCAACATCTGGGTCGACATCGATCCGCTGCGCGCGGGCAATCCGCGCTTCATCGCGCTGGATTTCGGCATCATGGGCCAGCTGTCCAGCGAGGATCAGTACTACCTCGCCGAGAATTTCATGGCGATCTTCAACAAGGACTACCGGCGCATCGCCGAGTTGCACGTGCAGGCCGGCTGGATGCCGTCGCACATCCGCATCGACGAACTCGAGGCCGCGGCACGTTCGGTGTGCGAGCCCTATTTCACACGGCCGCTGGCCGAGATCTCGCTTGCCGAGGTGCTGCTGAAACTGTTCCGCACCGCGCAACGCTACGAACTCACGATCCAGCCGCAGCTCATCCTGCTGCAGAAGACGCTGCTCAACATCGAGGGCGTCGGCCGCCAGCTGGATCCGGATATCGACATCTGGGCGGTCGCGCGCCCGGTGCTCGAGCGCATCCTGCGTGAGCGCTACAGCCCACAGCGGTTGCTCGGCGAGTTCCGCAAACGCCTGCCCGAACTGATCACGCAGGCACCGGACATGCCGCGCCTGCTGCATGCGTGGTTGACGCAGCAGGTCGAAGGCAAGCAACAGCTGCACCTGCACTCCCGACAGCTGGCGGAGCTCGACGAGGCCACGCGCAACTTCCAGCGACGCACGGTCGGCGCGATCGTCGGCTCTGGGCTGCTGATCGTGGCTGCAGTGCTGTACGCGTTCGGATCCGGCGGCCCGCGGTTTTTTGCGATTCCCGCCGCGGCGTGGATCGCTGGGCTGGCTGGACTATGGGCATTGTTCAGCGCATGGCCTCGCCGCTGAAGTTCGGTTGGAGAGCCTTCACCGCCGACCCGGCAGATGCACTGGTCGCTACGGAAGCCGCTCGTGCAAGAGCGGGCAATACCCCGATCATGGATCTGCCGGTCGTGTATGCCGACGCCTGTCTGGCCATCGTCAACAAGCCTGCCGGCCTGATGGTTCACGACAGCGCGTTGGCCCGCGGCGAGACCGACTTCGCTGCCGATCGGCTGCGTGCGCAGTTCGGGCGACCGGTGTTTCTCGTGCATCGACTGGATCGCGCCACCAGCGGTTGCCTGCTGCTGGCGTTCGATCGCGACACCGCTTCGCAACTGGGTCGATGCGTGATGGCGAACGGGTTGACCAAGGACTATTTCGCCATCTGCCGCGGCTGGCCCGACGAGCGCTTTGTCGTCGACCACGCGCTCGATGGCGGCCCGGGCAAACCGGTGAAGAAGCCTGCGGTGACGGCATTCGAGCGCCTGGCGACGGTCGAACTCGAACTGCCCTCGAGCGGATTCGAAACCTCGCGCTATGCCCTGCTGCGCGCATCACCGCAGACCGGACGCTTCCGCCAGATCCGCCGGCACCTCAAGCACGTCTCGCACCACCTGATCGGCGACAGCAGCCACGGCGATGGCCGCCACAACCGTGCCTTCCGCGCACAGGGCGTGCACCGGATGCTGTTGCATGCGCAGGGACTTGCGTTCGCACATCCGGTCACTGGTATACCAATGCAGGTCGAAGCACCTGTCGATGCCGCCTTCTCCAAAGCCTTGGCCTTGTTCGACCACGCGACTTAATCCGTAAGAACGGCGTGACCCGCCAGCGCGTCTTCCACTGATACCTGGCGCTCGCGAAGGCGGGTCGCGACCCGCCCTACAATGCGCAGATGCTCACGATCGACGACAACGTGACGATCCCCGACGACGAACTGGTCGAACGCTTCGTGCGCGCGACCGGGCCGGGTGGGCAGAACGTCAACAAGGTCGCGACCGCGGTCGAATTGCGCTTCGACATCGCGCGGTCGCCGTCGTTGCCCGAGGCGGTGCGCGACCGCCTGCTGGCCAAGCGCGATCGCCGGTTGACGCTCGAAGGCGTGTTCGTGATCAGCGCGCAGCGATTCCGCACGCAGGACCGCAACCGGCAGGATGCGCGCGACCGGCTTGCGGCGTTCGTCGCTTCCGGATTGCGGGCGCCCACGCCGCGCATTGCGACCAAGCCGACGCGCGCGTCCAGACAACGCCGGCTCAACGACAAGCGCGGGCGCAGTACGATCAAACAGGGGCGCACCCAGCGCGAGTGGGATTGAATGGAAGGCATGACCGACGCGCGCATGACCGACGCCGGCGACGACATCGTGTTGCCCTTGCCACCGAACGCACCGCGCCTGCGGCCGAACCGCTTCACGCGCTGGCTTGGGCGCACCATTTTGAAAGCCGGCGGATGGCGCATGGTCGGGGCCTTTCCGGATATCCCGAAACTGGTCCTCATCGGCGCGCCGCACTCGTCCAACTGGGATGGCATCTGGGGCTTCGCCGCCAAGCTGGCCATCGGGCTGGATTTGAAGGTCCTGGGCAAGCGCGAACTGTTCTGGTGGCCGCTCGGCGCGCTGCTGGCGTGGCTGGGCGTGATTGCGGTCGATCGCAGCGCCGCGCATGGCGTGGTGGAGCAGCTTGCACAGCGCATGGGGCAGAGCGACCGCTTCTGGTTCGGGCTGACGCCCGAAGGCACGCGCAAGCCGGTGGAACGCTGGAAATCGGGCTTCTGGAAAATCGCCAAGGCCGCTGGCGTGCCGGTGCTGCCGGCGTATTTCCATTACCCCGAGCGGATCATCGGCGTTGGTCCGCTGTTCCACCTGACCGATGACATGGCCGCCGACATGGCCCGGATCCGGAGCTGGTACCGGCCTTGGCAGGGAAAGCATCACGGCGTCGACCGCAAAGCAGCCGGCGAGTAAGCCGGCGCGCGGCGGCGCGTTGCGCTGCGTCGATGGACGATTTCATTCGAGGCGCGGTTGGATCAACTGCACGAACGCCTGCGCCTGTGGTGACAGGTGCTTGCTCTTGCGCAGCACCACGCCGTAGCTGCGCGAGGGAAAGTACTTGGCCAGGGAGCGTGCGGCCAGGCGTGTCCGATCGGCATCGGTGAGGCAGATCGCGGTCACGATCGAGATGCCCAGGCCCATTGCGACGTATTGCTTGATCACTTCCCAGCCACCGACCTCCAGCGCGACCGTGTAAGGCACCCGGTTGCGCTGGAAGACCAGGTCGACCATCCGGTAGGTGGTCAGCCGCTGCGGCGGCAGGATCAATCCGTACGGCGACAGGTCCTGCAGGCTCAGCTCGCTCTTGTGCGCCAGCGGATGATCCAGCGGGGTGATGAGCATCGGTTCGAAACGGTAGACCGGCGAATAGCTCAGATCCGAAGGCACGTCGAGCATCGAGCCCACGGCCAGGTCGACCGCGTCCGAGCGCAGCAGGTCCAGCCCGCTGGCGCCGGTCACGTTGTGGAGCCGTAGGTGGACGCCAGGCTGGCGCTCGCGGAAGGCTTCGACGATTCCCGGCAGCAGGTACAGGATCGTCGAGCTGCCGGCGGCGACGTCCAGAGCCCCGGCATCGTGACCACGCAATTCCTCGCGGAAGGCATCGTCGAGCCCGTCGATGCCTTCCACCAAGGGGCGCGCCAGCGTGTACAGGGCCTCGCCTTCGCGCGTGGGCACCAGGCGGCGGCCACCGCGCTCGAACAGCTTGACCCCCAATTCACGCTCCAGCGCCTGTAATTGTTGAGTGATTGCTGGCTGGCTGACGTACAGCGCCTCTGCCGCCCGCGATACCGACCCCAACCGGGCGGTCTGGCAAAAGGCGCGCAGCGGCTTCAGGCGGTCGGCCTTGTATGCGAACCGAGGTGCTGGAGTGCGATCCGCCATTTCATCTACTTATAAGCCCAGCTAATACTACGCATTGCTATAAGTGGTTTGTCAAATACCATACCAACGCGGATGGTCTGTGCCGGGCACAAGGAGGCGCGCATGGCGGCAGTACTGGAAGCGGCACGCTCCGAGGGAATCCGCATCGACGGCCGCACGCCGGGGCAGTCCGCCCTGCTGACGCCGGAAGCGTTGGAGTTCCTCGCCGGCCTGCATCGGCGCTTCGAGCCTGGACGGCAGGCACGACTGGAGGCACGGCGGCAGCGGCAGATCGCGTTCGATGCCGGCGCCCTGCCGGAGTTCCGCTACGACACCGCCGCGATCAGGGAAGGCAACTGGCGCGTGGGGCCGCTTCCCGCCGCGCTGCTCGACCGCCGGGTTGAAATCACCGGCCCGGTCGATCCGAAGATGGTCATCAATGCGCTTAACTCCGGCGCGCAGGTGTACATGGCCGACTTCGAGGATTCGACCTCGCCGACCTGGGCCAACCTGATCGGCGGCCAGCGCACGCTGTGCGAGGCCGTCGCCGGCACGCTCCAGTTCACCGCCGTGGGCGGCAAGCACTACGCGCTCAAGCCATCCGCGCAGCAGGCGGTGCTCATGGTCCGCCCGCGCGGCTGGCACCTGGACGAGAAGCACGTGCTGGTCGACGGCACGCCGATGAGCGCCAGCCTGTTCGACCTGGGCCTGTTTGCTTTCCACAACGCGCACGACCTTGCGGCCCGTGATCGGGGTCCGTACGTCTACCTGCCAAAACTACAGTCGATGGAAGAGGCATCGCTGTGGGACGACGCACTCGCGTACATCGAACAGGTGCTCGACCTGCCGCCGGCCCAGATCAAGGTGACGGTGCTGATCGAGACCCTCCCGGCAGCGTTCGAAATGGACGAGATCCTGCACGCATTGCGCACGCGCATCGCGGGCCTGAACTGCGGGCGCTGGGATTACATTTTTTCGTACATCAAGACGTTCCGACGCCATCGCGACCGGGTCCTGCCCGAGCGCGGCCAGGTGACGATGACGCAGCCCTTCCTCAAGGCGTATTCCGAACTGCTGGTCCGCACCTGCCATCGCCGCGGCGCGCATGCGATGGGCGGCATGGCCGCGCAGATCCCGATCGCCGGCGATGACGACGCCAACGCGCGGGCGCTCGAGCGCGTCAGCGCCGACAAGCTGCGCGAGGTCGGCGCCGGTCACGACGGCACGTGGGTGGCGCATCCGGCGCTGATTCCGCTGGCGCGCACCATCTTCGATGCGCACATGCCGACGCCGCACCAGCAGCATGTGTCGCGCGACGACGTGCAGGTCGTCCGCGATGACCTGATCGCGCCGCCACTGGGCAGCATCAGCCGCGCCGGTTTCGACAGCAACGTTGAGGTCTGCGTGCGTTATCTCGCGGCTTGGCTCGACGGGCTGGGTTGCGTCCCGATCCACTGGCTGATGGAGGATGCCGCGACCGCCGAAATCGCGCGCGCGCAACTGTGGCAGTGGCTGCACTTCGCCGATGACGGCCACGCGCCGCTGCGACTGGACGACGGCTCCCCGATCGACTCCGCGCTGTTCGACCGCGCACTGATCGGACTGCCGGCGCGGCTGGCCGCGATCGAAGGATTGTCGGGTGCGGCCCGGGTCAATGAAGCCATCGCGTTGCTGGACGAACTGACCCACGACAGCACCCTCTCCGATTTCCTGACGCTACCCGCCTACGACCGCATCGACTGATCGCGACACCTCCGCAGCGAAGGACTGCTGCATGACAACCCACCCGAACGCCAAGGATCGACTGATGAAAACCACACTCCCGACCGCCGAACAACTCAAGCTCGACTGGGCCAACAATCCGCGCTGGAGCGGCGTGAGCCGCACGTACTCAGCTGAAGACGTCGTGCGGTTGCGAGGCACGATACCGATCGAACATTCGCTCGCGCGGCTGGGCGCGGAAAAACTGTGGCGTTCACTGCAGAGCGAAGACTTCGTCAGTGCGCTGGGCGCACTGACCGGCAACCAGGCGATGCAGCAGGTCAAGGCCGGCCTCAAGGCGATTTATCTCTCCGGCTGGCAGGTGGCTGCCGACGCCAACGTTGCCGGTGAGATGTATCCGGACCAGTCGCTGTACCCGGCCAACTCAGTGCCGCTCGTCGTCAAGCGCATCAACAACACGCTGCTGCGCGCCGACCAGGTGCAGCAGGCCGAAAACGCCAGTGGCGAAATCGGTGGCGACATCGATTTCCTGCAGCCGATCGTGGCCGACGCCGAAGCCGGGTTCGGGGGCGTGCTCAATGCCTTCGAACTGATGAAGGCGATGATCGAGGCCGGTGCCGC
>JAQGOI010000122.1 GCA_028293685.1 Lysobacteraceae bacterium
CGTCATCGGCGGAGGCGACTGGGGCGAAGATCGGCTGGTTCCGGACCTGGTGCGCGCCGCGGCAAGCGGGCACGCCCTGCGCCTGCGAAACCCGGGCGCGACGCGCCCTTGGCAGCATGTGCTCGAGCCCTTGTCCGGTTACCTGCGTATCGGCCAGGTCCTGCTGGACGGCGACGCGGTCGGCGATGCCTGGAACCTGGGGCCTGCCGCAGACGCCACGCTCGCGGTTGGCGACGTGGTCTCGCGATTGAACCGAGTCTGGCCGGCGCTGCAGGTCGAACAGGACACTGGCCCGCATCCCCACGAGGCGATCGATCTCACCCTGGACTGCACCAAGGCGGCCCGCGAGCTGGGATGGCGGCCGGTATGGAACGCCGACACTGCGTTGCAACGCACGGCGCAGTGGTACCAGGCGTTTGCGCGCGACCACTCCGTACGAAGCCACGATGACCTTGCGGCCTACGTTGCCGACGCTCGCGGCGCCGCATTGGAATGGACGGTATGAAACTGTCGCAGACGCCGCTGGCAGGCTTGCAAGTCGTGGATACGGAGCCGGTCGGTGACGCCCGTGGGTCGTTCGAACGCCTGTTCTGCGAACAGGAGTGGGCACCGGTACGCGAAGCGCTCCGCTTCGTCCAGGTCAACTTGTCGACGACGGCGCAACGCGGCACCGTCCGGGGCATGCATTTTCAGCGCGCGCCGGCGACGGAAGCCAAGTTGATCCGCTGCGTGCGCGGCCAGGTGTACGACGTTGCCGTGGACCTGCGCGGAGGATCGCCAACGTTCCTGCGGTGGCATGCGGTGGAGCTGCGCGCCGACGAACCACGTGAGGTGTTCATCCCGGAAGGCTTCGCCCACGGCTTCCAGGCGCTCAGCGACGATGCGCAGCTGCTGTATTTCCATACGGCGGCGTGGGCACCCGCCTGCGAAGGCGGCATCCGCCACGACGATCCGCGGCTTGCGATCGACTGGCCGCTCCCCGTAACCGCCATCTCCGACCGCGACCGCGCCCATCCCTTGCTCGACGACACTTTTCCAGGGTTGCAGGCATGAGGTGCCGTTTCTGCGCTACCTTGCTGGAAGACGTGTTCCTCGACTTGGGGACCGCGCCTCCGTCGAATGCATTTCTTTCCGCCGAACAATTGCAATCGCCTGAAACCTGGTTTCCGCTAAAGCTCTTTACCTGTCCGGCGTGCCGCCTGGTGCAGGTGGACGAAGTGCAGGGGCATGAGCAGCTGTTCGCCCCTGACTACGCCTACTTTTCGTCGTATTCGCGGTCATGGCTGCAACACGCCGAACGCTACGTCGAGACCGCCACCACGCGACTCGGCCTTGACGAGCGCAGCCTGGTCGTCGAAATCGCGTCCAACGACGGCTACCTATTGCAATACGTCGCCCAGCGCGGCATCCCGTGTATCGGAATCGAACCCACCGCAGGCACGGCGCGCGTCGCCCAAGCCAAGGGTATCGAAACGCTCGAATCTTTCTTTGGATTGCAGTTCGCGCGTGAGTTGGTCGCATCGCGCGGCCCTGCGGACCTGATCGTGGCCAACAACGTGCTCGCGCATGTCCCGGACATCAACGACTTCGTCGCCGGACTGTCTGCACTGTTGAAGCCCCAAGGCGTGGTGACGGTCGAGTTCCCGCATTTACTCGAGCTTGTCGGCAATCACCAGTTCGATACGGTCTACCATGAGCACTTCTCCTACCTGTCCTTCCATACCGTGCAGCGGATCTTTGCAGCGCACGGATTGCGGACGTGGGATGTCGAGACATTGCCAACGCATGGCGGCTCCTTGCGAGTGTGGGCCTCCCGTGAGAGTGCGGCGCGCGCCGAAACTCCGGCCGTGGCCGCCATGCGGGCGCGCGAGCAAGCGGCCGGCATGTTCGAGCTGGCGTACTACCAAGGCTTCCAATCGGTTGCCGAAGCCGTCAAGGACGCATTCCTGGGCTTCCTCCTGCAACAGAAACGCGAGGGCAAACGCGTCGCCGGCTATGGCGCTGCGGCCAAGGGAAACACGCTGCTCAACTTTGCCGGCGTGCGTGCAGACCTTCTGGCGTTCGTCGCCGATGCCTCTCCGCACAAGCAGGGCCGCTTCCTTCCCGGCGCACGCATCCCCGTCGTCGACGAGGCCTACCTGCGCGCGGCACGCCCTGATTTTGTCGTCGTGCTGCCATGGAACCTCCGCGATGAGATCACCGGCCAGCTTTCCTATATTCGCGATTGGGGCGGACAGTTCGTGTTTGCCGTGCCAGAGCTGGAGATCGCCGCAGCATGAGAATTGCCGTCACCGGAGCCAGCGGTTTCGTTGGCCAGCACGTCATGCGTACCCTGCTCGCCGAAGACGTCGATGTTGTCGCAGTACTCCGTCCCACCTCCATTGGACACTTCAAGGAAAGCGTCGAAGTAGTCTCGATGGATCTGGCCAACCATGGCCACGATCCATTCGCGCGCATGGGCCGTCCCGATGCTCTCATTCACCTCGCTTGGGGTGGATTGCCGCAGTACCAGTCGAACCGACACATCGACACCGAACTACCGATCCAGTTGGCCTTTCTCGAATGCTGCATTCGTTCCGGTTTGAAGCACCTGGTCGTGACCGGGACGTGTCTGGAGTACGGATTGCAGACCGGTGAATTGGATGAAAGCCAACCTGCCGATCCAGTCAGCAGCTATGGCAAGGCGAAGGATTTGCTGAGGCGCGATTTGGAGCGACTCCAAGCCCAGTATGGTTTCGGCCTAACTTGGCTCCGTATGTTCTATCTCTACGGTCCCGGCCAAGCCGCGACCTCGCTCTATTCCCAACTCAAGGCAGCAGTTGCGAGGCGGGACGCGACCTTCGCCATGTCACGGGGCGATCAGGTCCGCGACTTCATGCCCGTCCAGGAAGCGGCCCGCTGTATTGCGCAGATCGGCTCGCGAGGGATCGATGGCAATATCGTCAATCTCTGTAGCAGCCATCCACAACGCGTTGTCGAAGCTGCGCGCGCTTGGCTGCGCGAATGGAACGCATCATTGGAGCTCAGCACTGGCGTCCTTCCCTATCCAGAATATGAGCCGTTCGCGTTTTGGGGAAATCGGGCCAAACTCGATTCGTTGCTGGGGGCTGCGACATGACCGCGCGCGTATTGCTGAAGTTGTCCAACCTGCCCGTCTACCAGAACAAGATGTTCCCGACTGCGGAGCAGGCCAGGCTCTGTCCGCGCGGCGACCTACGAATGGTCGAGGATGACGAGACCGGGCTAGTGTACAACGCGGACTTCGATCCAGCC
>JAQGOI010000128.1 GCA_028293685.1 Lysobacteraceae bacterium
CGTACTTCGCCAAGCGTCCGTTCGCCGATACCGCGCGTAGGCGTGTTGACCGCGCGTTCGAAAGCCGCGTCGTCGGCACGGTTGGCGACCAGCCGCAGATAGGCCAGCGTGTCCTTGATTTCCGCGCGCTCGAAAAAACGCATGCCGCCGTAGACCCGGTACGGGATCTGTTCGGCCAGCAACGCTTCCTCGAACGCACGCGACTGCGCGTTGCTGCGATACAGGATCGCGACCTCTCCGAAGCTGCCGCCCTCGTCGCCGCTGTCCATGCGGTTCCATTGCCGGATGCGCTCGATCACGAAGCGGGCCTCGTCGATCTCGTTGTAGGCCGCGTACAGGTCGATCGCCTCGCCGTCGCCGGCCTCGGTCCACAACTGTTTGCCCAGCCGGTCCGGATTGTGGGTGATCACCGCATTCGCCGCGCCCAGGATGTTGGCCGTCGAACGGTAGTTCTGCTCCAGCCGCAGTGTCTGCGCACCCGGATAATCGGCGAGGAAGCGCTGCACGTTCTCGACTTTCGCCCCGCGCCAGCCGTAGATCGCCTGGTCGTCATCGCCGACCACGAATACGCGTCCACTGTCGCCGGCCAGCAGGCGCACGAAGCCGTACTGGATGGCGTTGGTGTCCTGGAATTCATCGATCAGCAGATGCCCGAAGCGGTGCCGGTAGTGCGCCAGCAGCGCGGCGCTGTCGCGCAGCAGCTCATGCGAACGCAGCAGCAGTTCGGCGAAGTCGACCAGTCCGGCGCGATCGCAGCGCTCCTGGTACAGCGCGTATGCGTTGCGCATGGCATCGGCCCACGGGTCGGCCCCGGGCTGGAGATGCTGCGGACGCCGGCCTTCGTCCTTCTGCGCATTGATCCACCAGGCGATCTGTCGCGGCGGGAATCGCGCTTCATCGAGTTCCAGCTGCTGCACCACGCGCTTGACCAGCCGAAGCTGGTCGTCGCTGTCGATGACCTGGAAGGCTTCGGGCAGGCCCGTGTCCTGCCAATGCAGCCGGAGCAGCCGGTGGGCCAGGCCATGAAAGGTGCCGATCCACAGACCGCGACTGCCCGATCCCGAGCTGGCGCGTTGCAGCAACGCATCGGCGCGCGCGCGCATTTCTCCGGCGGCCTTGTTGGTGAAGGTGACGGCGAAAATGCCGTGCGCCGGCACGCCGAAAACTTCGTTGAGCCAGGCGATCCGGTGGGTGAGTACGCGCGTCTTGCCCGAACCCGCGCCGGCCAGCACCAGGTGGTGGCCGGGCGGAGCGGTGACGGCGTCACGTTGAGCGGGATTCAAGGCATCGAGCAGGTACGAAACATCCATCGCCCCATTCTACCGGGGGGCGCGCGATAACCCTTGCAAACGACGCTGTGTGCCGCGCCGCCGCACGCCGGGACGTCTTGTTCGAATTGCCGGTTGCGCAATCGGAAGCGCAGTTCACGGCGGATCAGCGCAGTGATCCGCCACGGAGCTAGGGAACGACACCGATCAAAGTCGCCGGAGCCTTGAGCAGCTTCGGCAGCAGCGCATCGAACGGCTGCGGACGCCCGAGCAGGAAGCCCTGCAGCTCATCGCACCCACGCTCGCTCAACCATGCCAACTGCTGCTCGGTCTCGACGCCTTCGGCGACGACGTGCAGCTCCATCAGGTGCCCCAGGCTGATGATCGAAGCACAGATCGCGGCATCGTCGGCATCGCTGCCCAGATCCTGGACGAAGGAGCGATCGATCTTGAGGCGATCGATCGGCAGGCGCTTGAGATACGCCAGGCTCGAATAACCGGTGCCGAAATCGTCCACCGAAATGCAGACACCCAGCGCCGATATCTGCTGCATCGTCTCGATCGCGCGCTCGGGATTGGACATGATTACGCTTTCGGTGATCTCGAGCTCCAGCACGCCCGGCGGCAGCGTGAAGTCGCGCACTGTCGCGGCGACGTCGCGCAGCAGGTCGTGACCGAACTGCGCTGCCGAGACGTTCACCGACAATCGCACGTGACCAAGGCCAACGGCCGCCAGCAACGCGTGGTGGCGCGCGGCCTCGCGCAGCACGAAGCGACCGAGTTCGACGATCAATCCGCTTTCCTCGCAGACGCTGATGAATTCCGATGGCGGCAACTCGCCGCGCTCGGGATGCTGCCATCGCGCCAATGCCTCCAGCGCCAGCAATCCGCCATCGGGATGGAACAGCGGTTGGAACGCCAGCCGGAATTCCCTGTTGCGCAGCGCCTCGCGCAGGCGCGAAACCAGTTGCAGGCGCTGCGAGACGGCCATGTCGAATTCGCTGCGATACGCCACGGCGCGGTTGCGCCCCTGGCGCTTGGCCTCGTACATCGCAAGGTCGGCATGCTTGAGCAGCGTTTCCGCGTCATGGCCGGCATGCGGATAGCGGCAGTAACCGATGCTTGGCGTGAGGACGTGCGCCACCCCGGTCAGGTCGATGGGCTGCACCAGCGCGTGGGTGATGCGCTCGACCGCACGGTCCATGCCTTCGTCGTCGGTCTGCTCGGTCAGCACGACGACGAATTCGTCGCCGCCAAAGCGTCCGACCGTGTCCGTATCGCGCACCGCCCCCATGAGCCGGTCGGCGATGGTCTTCAGAGCGATATCGCCGGCACCGTGGCCAAGGCTGTCGTTGATCAGCTTGAAGTCGTCCACGTCGACGAAGACGACAGCGGCCTCGCGACCGTAACGCTCGGCATTGAGGATCGCCTGCTGCAGGCGATCCTGCAGCAACTGGCGATTGGGCAGCCCGGTGAGCTCATCGTGGGTGGCGCGATAGGCCAGCTGCTCCTCATAGCGCTGGCGCTCGCTGACATCGCTGAGCACGCCGACGAAATGCGACAGGGTTCCGTTGTCGTCGGAGACCGGCGCCATGTGGAAGTCGTTCCAGAACAACTGGCCATCCTTGCGGTAGTTGCGCAACAGCACGCGGGTCTCGCGTTGCTCGTGCAGCGCCTGGCGCAGCGCCTCGATGCCGACCTGCGCGCGATCGTCGCGTTGGAGCAGGCGGCAATTGCGACCGATGATTTCAGCGGCGGCATAGCCGGTGATGTCCTCGAAGGCGGCGTTGGCGTAGACCACTGGAAAGTCCGGCTGGCGTGCATCGGCGATGACGATGCCGTTGTTGGCCGCTTCCACCGCGCGCCGCAACAAGCGCAGGTTGACTTCGTCGCGATGACGCTGGGTGACGTCGAGCATGCCGCCGAGCGCGCGCACGGCCTTGCCGCTGCCATCGCGGACGATGAAGCCGCGATCGCGCACCTCCGCATACGTGCCGTCCTTGCGGCGCAGGCGGTATTCGCATTCCCACTCGGTATCGCTCGATTCAGCGCCACGGCGCACGCTGTCCATGACGCGCGCGCGGTCGTCCGGATGCAGCAGTTCCTCCCACGCCTGCAGGTTGCCGGCGAACTCGCCGGGCGCATAGCCGAACAGCTCGTATACGTTGTCGCTGCGCCAGGTGGTGTCGGCAATGAAATCCCAGTCCCAGACGGCATCGCTGGTCGCGCGGGCGATCAGCTGGAAACGCTCCTCGTTGCGCTCGCGCTCGGTGACGTCGTTGGAGACGCTGACCATGTGCGTGACGTTGCCGGAATCGTCGCGCACGGGAGCCATGTAGAAATCGTTCCAGAAACTGCTCCCGTCCTTGCGCAGGTTGCGCAGCAGCACGCGCATCTCGGCGTGGTCGCGCAGGCCGCGACGGATGCTCTTGACCTGTTCGATGTCGCGCGGGTCGAACTGCAGGAAGCGACTGTCGCGGCCCAGGATCTCGTCGGCGTCGTGGCCGGTCATCGCCTGGAAACCGCGATTGACGTATACGGCGGGCATGTCCGGCGTGCGTACGTCGGCAATGAGGATGCCGTTGTCGGTCGCTTCCACGGCACGGCGCAACAGGCGCAGGTCGGCCTCGTCCTGCCGCTGCTTGGTGACGTCGAGCATGCCGCCGGCCGCGCGGACCACCACGCCCCCGGCGCTACGCAACAGGAAGCCCCGATCATGGACGACGGCATAACCGCCATCGCCGCGGCGGAAGCGGTATTCGCTTTCCCATTCCCGCGCGTCGGATTCCAGGGCGGCCGTCAGGCTGGCGGCAAC
>JAQGOI010000142.1 GCA_028293685.1 Lysobacteraceae bacterium
ATTGCCGATCGTCGTGTTCACCGGCAAGGACCTCAGCACGGCCGAGAGCGAGCGGCTGAAGAAGGCAGCAAAGTCCGTCGTCATCAAGGGCGTCGAATCGCCCGAGCGCCTGCTCGACGAGACTGCGTTGTTCCTGCACCGCGTGATCGCCGAACTGCCGCCTGCCAAGCGACGCATGGTGCAGCGCCTGCACGAGTCCGACGAGGCGCTGCGCGACAAGCGCGTGCTGGTGGTCGATGACGACGTGCGCAACATCTTCGCGCTGTCGAGCGTGCTCGAACGCCATGGCATGAGCGTGATCACCGCCGGCACCGGCCAGGAGGCCATCGAGAAGGTGTCCGAGGATGCCGACATCGACCTGGTGCTGATGGACATCATGATGCCGGGCATGGATGGCTACGACACGATGCGCGCGATCCGCAACGATCCCGAATCACGCGCGCTGCCGATCGTGGCGTTGACGGCGAAAGCGATGAAGGGCGATCGCGAGAAATGCCTGGAAGCCGGCGCGTCGGATTATCTGGCCAAACCGGTCGTCACCGACCAGTTGCTGGGAGTGCTTCGGCAGTGGCTGCATCGTTGAGCAACTTCGCCCTCGACGAGCCAATGGCGGTGACCGAACATCCGGTCAACATCCTGCTGGTCGACGACCAGCCCGGACGGCTGATGACGTACCGCGCGATTCTCGAGCCGTTGGGCGAGCATCTGGTCGAAGCGACCTCCGGCATGGAAGCGCTCAAGCGGCTGATGGACGACGAGTACGCGGTCATCCTGCTCGACGTCAACATGCCGGGCATGGACGGCTTCGAGACCGCGAGCATGATCCACCAGCACCCGCGCTTCGAAAAAACACCGATCATTTTCGTCACCGCGGTCAACGTGACCGACATGGACCGGCTGCGCGGCTACAAGCTCGGCGCCGTCGATTACGTGATGGTGCCGGTCATTCCGGAAATCCTTCGCACCAAGGTGGTCGTGCTCGCGGAACTGTTCCGCAAGCGCCGGCAGTTGCAGCAGGCGAACATCGCGCTGAAGGCCGAGAAGGCACGCGAACTCGACAAGCTCAATGCCTCGCTCCAGCAGGCCAACGATGCGCTGGCCAACCGCAACCAGGAATTGCAGAACGAGGTCGCCGACCGCATCCGCGCCGAGCAGCGCCTGCTGGAAGCGGACAGGCGCAAGGACGAGTTCCTTGCCACCCTCGCCCACGAGTTGCGCAATCCATTGGCACCCCTGCTCAACGCGCTCAACGTCCGGCGCCTGTCGGCCCCGGACCTTGACGATCCCCTGCAGGGTCTGATGGAGCGACAGCTGGCGCTGCTGGTACGGCTGATCGACGACCTGCTGGACATCGCGCGCATCACGCGCGGCAAGCTGGACCTGCGCAGGGGCGCGACGACCCTGCAGCATGTCCTTCAATCGGCGGTCGAGACGGCGATGCCGTTGATCGAACAAGGGGGTCATCGGCTGCAGGTGCAGATGCCGACGCAGCTCGTACCCCTGCACGCCGACAGCATGCGGTTGTCGCAGGTGTTCGCCAACCTGCTCAACAATGCCGCGAAATATTCCGATGCCGGCGGGCAGATCGAACTGCTCGCCTCGGCCGCGGAGGATGGTGTCCGGGTCAGCGTTCGTGACGCCGGTATCGGGTTGAGCCACGAGCAGGCGCTCAAGGTCTTCGAGTTGTTCACGCAAGCCGATACGGCGATCGAGCGCGCCCGAGGGGGCCTGGGCATCGGACTGACGCTGGTGCGGCGCCTGACCGAGATGCATGGCGGGCTGGTCAGCGTCCGCAGCGACGGCCTGGGATTGGGTAGCGAGTTCATCGTGCAGCTGCCGCCGGAATTGTCGGAAGCGGCCGTCGACGCGCCTGTCGGCGAAGCGACATCGGCACCGACGCACCTGACGCCGCTGTCGCCCGATGCCAACGGCCGCCGTCGCCGCGCGCTGGTCGTCGACGACAACCGCGATGCCGCCGACACGCTGGGAATGATGCTGGAGCTGCTGGGCTTCGACGTGCAGTGCCTCTACGACCCGATGGATTTCGAAGCCAGTTTCGATACCTTTCTTCCCGAGGTCCTGTTCCTCGACGTGGGGATGCCGGGCCGCAGCGGCTATGACGTTGCTCGCGCGCTTCGGTCCGGTTCGCACGGCGATGGTGTGCTGCTGGTCGCCGTCACCGGCTGGGGACAACCCGAGGATCGACGACGCAGCAGCGAAGCGGGCTTCGATCATCACCTGGTCAAGCCACCGGAACTGTCGGCAATCCTGTCGATCTGCGCGCAGCTGCCTGGCGCGACTGCCGGACAGCTCAATTGAACATCGGTTCTGACGTGCGTTGGCTCGATCGCCTCGCGCATGACCTGCGGGGACCGCTCACTCCGTTGCAGACGGCTGCCTTCCTGCTGCGCAGCGGCCAGGTGCAGGGCGAACGCCAGCAGGATCTTTTCGCGGTGATCGAACGGCAGACCCAGCAACTCACGCACATGATCGACGAGTTGGCGGACTGGACGCGCATCGCCCACAACCGCCTGCTCGGTCCGCGCGAACCCTGCGAGCCGGCGCTGCTGGTCGACTACGCGCGCGGTGGCAGTGCCCTGGCAAGCGCTACGGTGATCGAAAACAACGCCGGGTCGACGCTTGTCGAGGGCGATCCGGTGCGCCTGACGCAACTGCTGCGGACGTTGATGGAATATGCCAATGCCCGCGGTCGATCAGCCGCGCACATGGCCCTGCACGGTGTCGGCGATCGCGTGCGAATAGATGTGCGTGACATGGGCGAGGCACCACCGCCGGAACAAATGGCGGTGCTGCTGGATGAACCACAAGCTGAGCCTTACGACGAAGGCCTGGGCCTGCGCCTACTGGTGGCACGCGCCATCGCCGAGGCCCACGGGGGCAGCTTGACGGCCTCGGTCGATGACGGCCACCTGCTGCTGCGCTGCGAATTACCCGCGGTCGCGAATCTGTCCTGAACCAACGGTCGGCGCAGCCTCTTTCAGCCCCGTGGATACAAAGGCGGCAGCACGTCGTTCGCCGTCGACGGGGCTGGTTTTTTCCAGTGCGGTCCGCGGCCGAAGGCGTTGCGAAGGGCGGCCCTTGCGGCGGACCCATCGCCATCTCCCCAGCGCGCACTTTGCAGCGCATCGACGGCCGCCACCTGTCGTGGATCGTCCAGCGATGCCCGCACCGAATCCAGATCCATTGCCGGCGGCGAATGCAACGCGCAGAGGACGTCGGCGATGCGACCCATGTCTTCGTGGTCCAGCGCGCGCTTGAGATCGGCAACCGTGACGCTGGCGCGTTCGGCATCCCCAATGCGGCCCACCGGTGCATCTGCAACCTCCGGCCGGCGTCGGCGCTTGAGTGCCCACATCAGAGTAAGCAGCCAGACAATGGCGAACAGCACCGCTGCAAGCGCCCATGGGTTCACGTCGCCCTGGATTCCAGGCAGGCGCAGAGGCGTCGACGCGTCGACGACAGCGTCGTGTCGTTCGTTCGCGCCGGTGGATCTCGCGCTGGCTGCGGCGACGCCGGGCGAGACCTGGAGATCGAGGCCGGGCAGCGACGCCGTGCGCGCCAGGCCGGCGCGTACGTCCCACCACGCGATTCCCGGCCCATTGACGTGCAGCGGACCTGCCTGTGCGGCGACGATCGAAAAGCGTCGCACCATGCGCACCTGCGGGCGACCATCGGTATAGGTCTCGTCGCTTTGCGGCGGCTCGGCGAACACCTGCGCACCGCCGCCGACTGGCAGCTGCAACTCCGGCATCTGCGCGACCGTGGCCCCATCCGCCGTCGCCTCCACGATCACCGTCGCGGCTTCTCCGGCGCGGGCGCGCGCTGGGGTCTGCAGGTATCGCAACGTCAGTGCGCGCAGCGGCAACCATGGTTGCGGGGCGTTGGCAGGCGCCGGCTGCACGCGCAGGAAACGCGGTGCGGCGTCCGCGCGCAACGACCGGCCGCCATTGCCAAGCAGGTCATCAAAGAATCCGGTCGCGCCGGTGCCCTGGAAGTGGGCGCCACGGATGGTCAGCGTGCCGCTTCGTTCGGGGATCAGCAGGAAGTGGCGTTCGAGCACCGTGTAGTCGTGGTCGCCGATTCGCCGCACGTACTGCACGTCATCGCCGATCTTCTGCAAAGACGCTCCCTCGGGCGCCGGCTGATCGAGCTGGCCTGAAATCGGCCCCGAGTAATACAGCCGCACGGTGAAGCCCACGGCTTGCTGGACATAGGGCTCCTGGGCATCGGCCTGGCTTTCGACGAATACCGGATCGCCCGCGTGCGCCGGCGTGGTCATCGGAACGGTGACACTCACGGTCAGCGGCTGGATGCGCACGTTGCCGACGACCAGACGCGGGATCGGGATCAGCCCCTCGCGCTTGGGTTGCAGTGCAACGGCGAACAGTTCACGCAGCCGGGCAACGCCGTTGACCACTTCCAGCTGGCGGCTGCTGACATTGTTGCTGATCGCGAAATCGCCCATCAGCGCCGAGTAGTCGGGGGCCGCGGTCAACGCCTGGTCGGTTTCGATGCTGAGGGTCGTGGTTTCGCCCAGCGCAATGCGATCGCGATCCAGCCACGCACGGGTTTCCGCCGCCGCTGAGCAGGCCTGCGCGCACAGCAGCAACAGCAACAGCGCGCGGATGGGCGTGCGCGCGCTCACGGCCCCTCCTGCTGGCGACGCTCGTATTCCAGCTGGAACCTTGCGCGCAACAAGCCGCCCGGATCGTCCGGCACGCGTTGCAACCAGGCTTCGTTCGCCAATCGTCGCTCACGTTCGGCCGGACTCTCCGCGCGTTGCGACGGTCGCGCGCCCGGCTTTACGCCGGCGCGCTGAGCCATTGCCTGTCTGCGCAACGCCTCCTGCATGCGTTGACGCTGGGCTGCATCGGCCTGTCGCTGTGTTGCCGGGCTGGTGGGCGGAGCCTGCGGAGGCTGCGCCTGCCCCTTCTGTTGCTCGCCGTTTTGTTGCTGGCCGCGCTGTTGGCCGCTCTGCTGCTGCCCACTCTGCTGTTGTCCCTTCTGTTGCGCGCTCTGCTGCTGGCCTCCCCGCTGGGATTGCTGCTGGCCGTCGCCTTTGCCTTGATGCCCCGGCTGCTTTCCCGCTGCCGACTGGCGTCTGCGGGCAGCTTCGACCGCACGCTTGTTCGCGATGGCGTCGGGCATGCCAGGCTGCAGCTGCAATGCCTCGTCGTAGGCGGCAATCGCCGAGTCGTAATCGCCCTGCTTGGCCAGGGCGTTGCCGCGGTTGTAGGCGGCATCCGCATCGGGAATCCCGCGCCAGAGCGCGTGCGCCGCAGCGAAGTCGCCCTTGCGATACGCCTGTGCGCCTTGCTCCATGCGCGCGTGCGCCTGCTGGTCAGGACGCAACCACCAGTCCTGGGCAGCATGCGCGGGCTGCCAAGGCAGCCACATGCACAACAGCAACAGTGCCAGCTGATTGCCGCGACGAAACGCCAGCAGGCCGAGCAGCAACAAAGGCAACAGCAACCAGTAACCCTGGTCGACCCAGACCAGCACCTTCTGCCCCTGCGCAGCCAGGTCGCCTCCGTGTCCGGGATCGAGAATGTCGAGCGCGCGCAAGTCGTCGTCCCCGGAGCTCATCGCC
>JAQGOI010000170.1 GCA_028293685.1 Lysobacteraceae bacterium
TCCATTTCGTGGCGGCTGGGCCTTGTATCTCGGGTACGCGCTGGCGGGGCAGATCGAACCTGTCGTCGGCCTGCCGCCTTGCGAGGGCGGGCTGCCCATCGCGGCGGCCTTGCGTTGCCCGGCGGCGGTGCTGCGCGATCACCAATCCGGCCAGTGCATGATCGTCGCGGAACCGGAGTTCGCCGGCATGCTTGACGCCATTGCGCAGGACGTTGCGGACGCCGCCGCGTTGCCGGCGTTGGCCGGGTGGAAGCCACCCATTGCATTGGAGGAAGACGACCCGATGGCCTTCATCGAAGGTGTTGGCCGTATCCTCGACTACCTGGCGGCCGGCGACGTTTTCCAGGTCAACCTGTCGCGGCAATGGCGCGCGCGCTTCGATGATGTCGTTGATCCGGCGATGCTGTTCGCGCGGCTTCGCGACCACAATCCAGCGCCGTTTGCGGGAATGTTCGCGCTCGGTGGACGGGTGGTCGTCAGCGCGTCGCCGGAACGGCTGGTGTGCGTGCGCGACCACCTCATCGAAACCCGGCCGATCGCCGGCACGCGACCACGCATCGCCGGCGACGATGATGCCGCGCGAACCCTCGAGCTGATCGGCCACGCCAAGGAACGCGCCGAGCACGTGATGTTGATCGACCTTGAGCGCAACGATCTTGGACGGGTCTGCACGCCAGGCAGCGTGGAAGTCGATGAGCTGATGGCGGTCGAAAGCCACGCGCACGTCCATCACATCGTGAGCAACATTCGCGGCCGGCTGCGCGATGGCGTCACGCCCGGGCAGATCATCCGGGCGGTCTTTCCTGGCGGCACGATCACCGGATGCCCGAAGATTCGTTGCATGCAGATCATTTCCGAGCTGGAAGCGGCCGACCGTGGCGCTTATACCGGCGCGTTCGGCTGGCTCAACCGCGACGGCGACATCGACCTGAACATCCTGATCCGCAGCGCTGAAGTGCACGGGAGAAAAGTACGTTTTCGCACCGGCGCGGGCATCGTTGCCGATTCCGATCCGGCGCGCGAACTCGACGAGACGCGCGCCAAGGCCAAGGGTATGTTGCGTGCGCTGGATGTCGTGGCGTGAGCGTGCTGGTTTTCGAAGGCTCCACGCGCATCGATGCGATTCCGTCGGATTGTCGCGCCGTGGCCTACGGCGACGGTCTGTTCGAAACCATGCGCGTCAGCCGTGGCGTCGTGCCGTGGTGGGATGCGCACTGGTCGCGACTGGCATCCGGCGCGCAGCGACTCGGCTTGCAGCTGCCTGACCCAGGACACGTGCGTGCGCAGGCGTCCGTCTTGTTCGAAGACGGATGCGATGGTGTATTGAAACTTCTGCTTAGCCGCGGAGGCAAAGGCCGCGGTTACGCGCTATCGCGGAACGCCGCACCAGTGTGGATAGTGTCGCGGCATCCGTTGCCCGATCCGATCTCCCGCGGAATGCATCTGCACTGGTGCCGGACCCGTGTGGCCATCCAGCCGGCGCTGGCGGGCCTGAAACACTGCAATCGGCTCGAGCAGGTGCTCGCACGCGGCGAGTGCGACCAGGCCAATGCGGACGAGGGCCTGATGTGCGACACGGAAGGCCTTGTGGTTGGCGCGACCGCTGCCAACATTTTCGTGCTGCACGGCGAGCAGTGGTCTACGCCGCTGGTCGATCGCTGCGGTATCGCGGGTGTTTGCCGCGACCGGTTGTTGTCGCTCCTCGCGGCCCGCGAAGAACGCCTGTCGCCTGCCCAGGTTGAAGACGCCGACGCGGTTTTCCTGTGCAATGCGGTGCGCGGTATCCTGCCGGTGGCGCAGTTGGGTGCTCGCACATGGTGCAATCGTTCGGCAACCAATGCCTGCCAGCGCCTGCTTGCGCGGTCGCACCCCGCATTGGCTTTTGACCTGGAGTTACCGTGAGTTCCCGCAAATCCAAGCGCAGTTCGGGATGGTTCCTGCTTCTGGCCGTATTGCTGGCGGGCGTCGGTGGCTACTGGGCGGTGACGCGCTATCTCGGTTTCGCAGATGCGCCCATTCCCGGCCTGCATGCGGGCGAGACATTGCAGGTGGAACGGGGCGATTCGTTCGCTGTCGTCATTGCGAAATTGCAGAACACCCACGCATCGCGCGAACGAATCCTGGAATGGCAGGCGCTCGGTCGCCAGATGGGAGTCGCGGGCAAGCTGCAGGTCGGTGAGTACGCGCTTGAGCCTGGCACGACGCCGCGCATGCTGTTGCTGCGCATGCGCGAGGGCAAGGTGATCAGCTATCGCTTCACGATCGTCGAGGGTTGGAACATCCACGAATTGCGCGCAGCACTTGCACGCGCGCAACCGTTGCGCCATGACGCGGGGCAACTCGACGATGTGGGGCTGATGAAGGCACTCGGGCATCCTCGCGTGCATCCGGAAGGGCGCTTTCTACCCGAAACGTACGTCTACACGCGAGGCGATGGCGAGTTGTCGTTGTTGCATCGTGCCTTCGATGCGATGACTGTCGCCCTGGACAAGGCGTGGACGTCGCGCGCCAAGGACCTTGCGCTGCATTCGCCCGGGCAGGCATTGATCCTGGCCTCCATTGTCGAGAAAGAGACAGGCATTGCATCGGAGCGGCCAGACATCGCTGGCGTCTTCCTGCGTCGCCTGCAGTCGGGGATGCGACTTCAGACCGACCCGACGGTGATCTACGGCATGGGCGCGGCATACGCGGGCAACATCCGCAGGGTCGACCTGCTGACCGATACGCCTTACAACACCTACACGCGGGACGGATTGCCGCCGACACCCATTGCGATGCCGGGCATGGCCGCACTGCAGGCGGCAACGCATCCGGCCGCGGGCGATGCGTTGTATTTCGTGGCGATCGGCGACGGCAGTGGCCGCCACGTCTTCACCCGATCACTGGCCGAACATCAGGCTGCCGTGCAGCAATACCTTCAACGCTATCGCGCACGCGAATCCAGTACGCAATGACCGGGCTGAAAGCATATCCGCGTTTCGTCTCGATCGAGGGTGGTGAAGGCGCCGGCAAGACAACCGTCCTCAACGCGCTGCGTGCGGCGTTGAAAGCCGGTGGATATGACGTCGTGAGTACGCGCGAGCCGGGCGGCACGCCGTTGGCCGAGCAGATCCGCCTCCTGCTGCTGCGCAACGGCGGCGGCCGCGACCCGGAAGGGTCCGATGAACTGCTTCTGCCGGACACTGAATTGCTCCTGATGTTCGCCGCGCGCGTGCAGCACGTCCGGCACACCATCGTGCCGGCGTTGGAGCGCGGAAGCTGGGTCATCAGCGATCGCTTCACCGATTCCAGTTACGCCTACCAGGGTGGCGGGCGGGCGCTGTCGCAGGCGCTGATCGCGGAACTCGAGCAGCGCGTTGTCCGCGTGCGCCCCGGACTGACCCTGCTGCTGGATATTGGAGTCGACCAGGGACGCCTGCGCGCGCGCAACCGTGGTGCGGAGCCCGATCGCATCGAATCGGAGGCGGATGGTTTCTTCGAGCGCGTGCGTGCGACGTTCCTGCAGCGCGCTGCGGCCGAGCCTGGTCGCATCAAGGTCATCGACGCGTCGCGGGCCGCCGACGTCGTGGCGGCTGACGCCGTTGCGATACTCGCCAGCTGGCGGGATGCGAACCCGTGATATCGCCACCCGAGACGTTTGCGCCATGGCAGCAACGAGCCTACGAGCGTGCGGCGGCGGCCATGGATGCCGGGCGGCTGGCGCATGCCTTGTTGATCTGCGGCCCAGCGCAGCTGGGAAAACGCGCAGTCGCCCAGCGCCTGGCACGGCGGGCTCTATGCCGCACGCCCGACGCGCACGGGGAAGCTTGCGGAACCTGCCGCGGCTGTCGGTTGTTTGATGCCGGCACGCATCCCGATTTTGCGGTCGTGTCGTTCATCATGAACAAGGAAAACACGCGGCTGCGGACTGAAATCATCATCGACCAGATCCGTTCGCTGTCGGCCGGTTTTGCGCTCACGCCGCAATTCGGCGGCGCGCAGGTTGCGGTTGTCGATCCGGCCGACGCCGTTAATACCTCGGCGCTTAACGCCCTGCTGAAGACGCTGGAGGAACCGCATCCCGGGCGTTACCTGTGGCTCATCAGCAGTGAACCCGCCCGGCTGCCAGCCACCATCCGCAGCCGTTGCCAGCGCCTGGAATTTGCGCTGCCGCCCGCTGACGAAGCATTGGCGTGGCTGCAGGCCAGGGGTCATGGAAGCGCCGCCAGCGTGGAAGCATTGGACGCCGCGCGCGGGCATCCAGGTCTTGCCGATGCGTGGCTCCGGGACGGTGGACTGGAACTGCGACGGCAGGTCACCAGCGATCTGGCCGCACTCGCGACCGGCTCGGCTTCAGCCGCGGAGAGCGCGCAGCGTTGGGCAGGCGATGAAAATGCTGGATTGCGCCTGCGGTTTGCGGCCGACCACGCTGTCGCGCTGGCTACCGGCTTGACCGATCCCCTGCGAACACGCAGGCTGGCCGAGTGGTTCGATGCGGCGAACCGCACGCGCGCGTTGCTGCGAACCACGGTGCGCGCTGATCTGGCGATTGCCGCATTGTTGTTGGCGT
>JAQGOI010000219.1 GCA_028293685.1 Lysobacteraceae bacterium
TTTGCCCGGACGCTTGACATGCAAGCAAATGCCTGCATATGATTCGCACCATTCCCGGCATCCGCCCGCCTGCTTACGCGACGGCTGACGCCGGACGTTCTGCCACGACGGCGCACACGGTCGTCCCACACCAATTGCAAGGAGACATCGCAATGCCAGACATCCTGCATCGCGTCGGAATCAAGTCGTCCTCGGAGGAGGTCTACAAGGCACTGACCACGCGCGAAGGTCTGGCTGCCTGGTGGACGGTCGACACACAAGGCGGCGGCCACGTCGGCGGCGTGCTGCGATTCCGCTTCAGCGCAGGCGGCGTCGAGATCGGCGGCTTCGAGATGAAGGTGCTGGAACTGCAATCGGCAACGCGCGTGCTCTGGCAGGTGGTCGATGGGCCCGCGGAATGGATCGACACCACGATCAGCTGGGATCTGAAACAGGATGGCGACTACTGCATCGTCCTGTTCAAGCACCAGGACTGGAAGGAGCCGGTGGAATTCATGCATCACTGCAGCACCAAGTGGGCGATTTTCCTGATGAGCCTGAAGTCGCTGCTGGAAACCGGAACAGGTGCGCCCAGCCCCGACGACATCAAGATCGACAACTGGAACTGAAGCATCGCATTGGACGTCGACAAGGTTTTCAAGGCACTGGCCGACCCGGGCCGCAGGCGTCTGCTCGACCTGCTGCACCGGGACAACGGCCAGACGTTGACTGCACTGAGCGAGCACATGGACATGACACGCCAGGCGGTGACGCAGCACCTGCAACTGCTGGAAGACGCCAACCTCGTCGCCGTTGTCTGGCAGGGGCGCGAGAAGCTCCACTACCTGAACCCTGTTCCGCTGCACGACATCTACGAACGCTGGATCGAAAAATTCGAGCGCAACCGCCTTGGCGTGTTGCGCGACCTCAAGAAGAAACTGGAAGGAGATGACGATGGCAAAGCCTGACTTCGTGTACGTAACATTCATCGCGACAACGCCCGAGAAGGTGTGGCAGGCGTTCATGGACACCGAGGTGATGCGGCAGTACTGGATCGGCGGGGACTGCGCACGCGTGAACGTGTCGGACTGGAAGCCCGGCTCCCGATGGGAGCACCAGCGCCTGGACGATGCGCACACGGTCGACATCGCCGGCACCGTCGTCGAGTGCGATCCGCCACGCCGGCTGGTCTACACCTGGGCGCGACCGAGCGAAGTCGATGACGCATCGAAGCATTCGCGTGTGTCGTTCGATATCGAACCGCAGGGCGATGGGCTCGTGCGTCTGACGGTGATGCATTCCGACCTCGCGCAAGATCCAAAAATGCTCGAAGGCGTATCGGGTGGCTGGCCCAGGGTGCTGTCGAACCTCAAGACGCTGCTCGAAACCGGTCGCGCGCTGCCGAGACCAGCTCCGGCAAGCTGAGCAGGTGAATCCTCAATACACCCAGGGAATCAGCCGCCTCGTCCGTTCGCAGTACGCGCGATAGGGATCGCCGAATGCCGCCAGCATGGCCGCGTCTTCCTCGTGGATGCGGTAGAGGTAGAGGCAGGACATTGCGCCCATGATCACCACCACGCTCAGCCAGTTGCCCAACGCAAGGCTGAAGCCGAAGTAGGCGATCAGGGCGCCGAGATAACTCGGATGCCGCACGAGCCGGTACAGCCCGGTCACCTTCAGCTGGTGATCCGTGCGAACGGCGACGTTGGGAGTGTGGAGGCGACCGAGCTGCGCGATCGCGGTCGAACGCACGACGATGCCGACCGCCATGACGACCAGGCCCGCGACCTGCAGCGCCACGGAATGCAGCGTGCCGATCGGGCTGAACGCCAGACCGATGCTGGTCCACAAGGTCAGCATGCTGCCGACCATCAGCAGCTTCAGCGAAAAACGGTCGCGGTTTTCGGCCGCGCCTGTCATGTGGCGAAAGACAAACATGCTGTCGACGAACATCCACAGCACGAGAACGACGATGGCGACGTTGCGCAGGTTTGTCATGGCGGCTTCTGTCGACTGGGCGGGTTGTGGAACGCAGTGGCGATGATGACTGGTTGTCAGGAGATCGCGGACCTTTTTCCCTGGCAATTGCCGCGGAACGGCGAGAAGCCGCCTCGTTGGCCGGATGACAGCACACAACGCCATCGTCCTTCGTCGCACTTCGCGTGTCTGCTTCCTGAATAGCCGTCATTTCAAGGCGTCACGTTCAGTCTCACATTGCTGGATGTGCCATGGTGGATTGTTGCTTTCCGAGCCACCGTTGTGAGCCCCAGCGATCGCCAGCGTCTGATCACCTGCACGTGCGCGGCATTTGCGCTGGCGTTGGGCGTCGTCACCGTGTTTGGCTGGATGACCGGAAACGCCGTGCTCGTCATGGTGCGTCCGCAGTGGTCGCCGATGGTGTTGAACACGGCGATCGGTTTCATCCTCGGCGGGACGGCCTTGCTGGCGGCGGCGACCGACCATCGCCTGGCGCGAAACGTTGCGTCACTGCTTGCGGTGCTGCTGGCGCTACTGGCGGTGGAGGAACTGGTCGTCCTGTTGTTCGACATCAGTCCCGCACTGTCGCTGCCGGACCTGCATCGCTCGTTGCAGCCCGGTTATCCGCGACCGGGACGCATGGCCCCGAATACCGCGCTGTGTTTCCTGTTGTTCGGCGCCGCGCTGTGGGGGTACACGCGCTGTGCGGCCGGGGCGATTTCGCTGTGGGTGCAACGTGCCGCCGTGGCGGTATTGGCCATCGGCCTGCTTGGCATCGTTGGTTACTCGCTGCAGCTTGAATACCTGTACGGCTGGAGCGGCGTGGTGCGGATGGCCATCCACACGGGCATTGGCATGGTCGTCCTGGGCATCGGCCTGTGGAATCTCGCCAGGATCGATGCCGACAGGGTCTGGGCTGCCAAGGGCAACGAAGTCACGAGCGTCTACCGGATCGCCACGGTGCTGTCTGTCGTCATCGCCATGAGCGCGGGCATTGGCGGATTCGCATTGATGCAGAACCAGGTGGAGCAGCAGGTTCGCGATGCGCTGACGACCATGACGGCTGATCGCATCGGTGCATTCGAACAGACGATCGAAGACCGGAGTACGCGCGCGGAAGTTGTCGCTGAAAGCGGCACCCTGGCACTGGCACTGCGAACATTGGCGTCGCAGGACGGCGCTGGATTGGCGCCGCTGCACACGTGGGCTGGCCGATTGGTGGGCCGGGGGTTCTCCTCGATCAGCGTGCGCACCAGCGGTGGCCACTACCAGCTGATGGGGCAACCCGTTTCGCAGGCATTTTCAGTTCCCATGCGCGGCCGGAACCTGGGGCGGCTGTTGTGGGACGACGGTTATTTCCTCCAGCGCACGCTCCCCGTACGCGATGGCGCCGGAATCGCAGGCTGGTTGACAACGGAGCAGCCAATGGCGGCGCTGGACCAGTTGATCGCGAGGACCAATCACGTTGGCGAAAGCGGCGAGATGGTTGTCTGCGGTCCGGGGGCAGGGTCATCCATGGCGTGCTTCCCGATGCGCAACAGGCCGCTGCCAGGCACGATCCGAAGGATCGTCGCAGGACAGCGACTGCCGATGAGTCACGCGCTGGCGGGCGAGACGGGGTCCAAGATCGCCTTCTATTTCATGCAGCACCGTGTTCTGGCTGCTTACGGAACGATCAGCGATACCGGCCTTGGCATGGTCGTGAAGCGGGACATTTCCGAGATCTACGGACCGATCCGGGACCGGTTC
>JAQGOI010000229.1 GCA_028293685.1 Lysobacteraceae bacterium
ACGCATTCGCAGCCGCGGTCCGCGCCCCGGCCGCCGGTGAGCTCCATCACGCGCTCGATGCCGCCGCCTTCGGTGTCGTCGATCGCCACCGCGCCCACCTTCTCCGCCAGCGCCAGCCGGTCCTTGAGCGTGTCCACCACCATGACCGTTGCCGCGCCCTTGAGGATGGCCGAGTACGCCGCCAGCAGACCGACCGGTCCGGCGCCGTAGACGACGACGCTTTCGCCCGGCATGACGCCGGCCAGTTCGGTGGCGTGGTAGCCGGTCGGAAAGAAGTCCGACAGCATCACGTAGTCGTTCTCCTTTTCCTGCGCGTCTTCTGGCAGCACGAGGCAGTTGAAGTCGCCGTACGGCACGCGCAGGAATTCCGCCTGGCCGCCTTCGAACGGGCCCATTTCCGCGTAGCCATAGGCTGCGCCGGTCTTGCCGGGATTCGCGCGCAGGCAGGCGGCGGTGTAGCCGCGTTCGCAGTTCTCGCAGCAGCCGCACGCGATGTTGAAGGGCAGGCAGACGCGGTCGCCGACCTTGACACGTTCGACGCATTTTCCGATCTCGATTACTTCGCCGAGGTTTTCGTGGCCGAAGATCTTGCCGTTCTCGACGCTGGTGCGGCCTTCGTACATGTGCAGGTCGGACCCGCAGATGTTGGTGGTCGTGATGCGGACGATGACGTCGGATTGTTTTTCAAGTTTCGGATCGGGACGGTCGACGACGCTGACATCGCGCGGCCCGTTGTAGACGAGTGCTCGCATGGGGAAACTCCCGCGCCGATAATGCGCTGCAGTGCGCGAACCACGCGGCTGCGGGCGCATGCGCAGCGGCGGGCGGGGGCGGTTGCTGAAGAGCAGGGGCCCGCACGCCCGTCCATGGCGAGCGCCGTACGACCTTAGCCGCGCCCATGTGCAGCGCATGGCTAAGCGGCTGTGGGTCGTCGGACGCCGACGGAATCACGATCGAACCGTAGCGCCCGCCCCGAGCGCCGGGGGCTGCCGGGCAATCCCCTCAGCATCACATCCGGCCACCATAATGCGACCCCCGGCCCGGGGAAGGAGAGAGGAAGTCCATGACCGCAATCGGCCGCCATCACGTCACGGTGAACGGCATCGGGCCGAACGTCATGGTCTTCGCCCATGGGTTCGGTTGCGACCAGAACATGTGGCGGTTCGTCGCGCCGGCGTACGCCTCCCGCTACCGGACGGTGTGTTACGACCTGGTCGGCAGCGGGATGTCGGACCTGTCGGCCTACGACAAGCAGCGACACGGCGCACTGCAGGGCCACGCCGACGACGTGATCGACGTGATCCGTGCGACAGCGGACCGCCCCGTGGTCTTCGTCGGACATTCGGTGAGCGCGATGATCGGGCTGCTGGCGGGCATCCAGGCGCCGGAGCTGTTCCGGGCGCACGTGATGCTGGGGCCGTCTCCGTGCTACATCAACGATGGCGACTATGTCGGCGGCTTTTCACGTGCGGATATCGACTCGCTGCTGCAGACCCTGGAGGGGAACTACCTGGGTTGGTCGAGCACCATGGCACCCGCGATCATGGGCGCGCCCGACCAGCCGGAACTCGGTGCCGAACTGACCAACAGTTTCTGTCGCACCGATCCGGACATCGCCGCTCACTTCGCGCGTGTCACCTTCCTGTCGGACAACCGCGACGACCTGCCGAAGCTCGCGGCGCCTACGCTGATCCTCCAATCCAGCGACGACCTGATCGCGCCATGCGCGGTCGGCGACTATCTCGCACGCACGCTGCCCAATGCCTCGCTGCGGGTGATCGACAACGTCGGCCATTGCCCGCACATGAGCGCACCGGGTCCGAGCATGGAAGCGATCGATGAATTCCTCGCGCGGCTCGATCCGGCCAGTGTCGCGGCCTGACCTGCGCCCGCTCCCGGGCTGGGATGACCTTTACGACCGGGCCGCGTGCGGCCTGCTGCTGACCGAGAGCGACGGCACGCTCCGGCTCGCCAACCGGACGTTCTGCAATTGGATCGGCGTGGAGCGCGAGGCGCTGGTGGGTCAGCGGCGATTCCAGGACCTGCTGTCCATGGGCGGGCGCATCTTCCACCAGACGCATTGGGCGCCGCTGCTGCAGATCCAGGGTTCGGTGGCCGAGGTCAAGCTCGACCTCCTGCATGCCGATGGTCGCCAGATACCAATGGTGATGAACGCGGTGAGCCGCGAGCACGACGGCGTGGTCTTCCATGAGATCGCGTTGTTCGTGGCCGAAGACCGGCACGCGTACGAGCGCGAACTGTTGCGCGCCCGCCGCCGCGCCGAAGAACTGCTGGCCGAGCAATCCCGAACCCGGGACGCGTTGGCATTGGCGGAGGTCAGGCTGCGGGTAGCGATGGAATCGGCGGCGTTGCATGTCTGGGAAGTGGATCCGGACACGCAGGCACGGCGATACGATCCCGGCACCGCATTGCTGCTGGGGATGGATACGCCGCAGGCGGTGGTGTTCGACCAGATCCTCGCTGCGGTCGAACCGGCGGATCGCGAAGTCGCCCGTTTGGCCTTCTCGCAGTTGCTCGAAGAACGAACCGACCTGTTCCAGGCGACATACCGTCTCAACGGCGTCGATGGCGTGCAGCGCACCGTTCGGGCGACGGCCCGATCAATGCGGTCTGCGGACGGTGGCAAGCGGCAGGTCGTCGGTTTGCTGCAGGACATCACCGAGCTGAGTCGCCAGCGCGCCGCCGCCGAGGATCGAGCGGAGTTCGCCGAACAGATGGTCGGCATCGTGAGCCACGATCTTCGCAACCCGTTGTCGACGATCCGCGTCGGCGCGCAGGTCCTGCAGATGAGTGGCGTCCAGGCGCATCAGCTGCCAGTGCTGGCCAGCATCGATCGCGCCATCGCGCGCTCGCAGCGGCTGATCAGCGACCTGCTGGATTTCACGATGGCGCGGATCGGGCGTGGGCTGTCGATCAACGTCGCGCCCCTCGACCTGCATGATGTCGTGGCGCAGCATCTCGCCGAGCTCGACCTGGCCCATCCCGACCGCGCGCTGCGGCATCTGCGCGTTGGAGACGGCCGGTGCATCGCCGACGAGGACAGGGTCGTGCAGCTGGTCGACAACCTGGTCTCCAACGCAATCGCCTATGGCGACCCGGCTGCGCCGGTGACGGTCACCACCAGCGTCAAGGCCGGCCTGTGTTCAATCGAAGTCCACAACATGGGCCCAGCCATACCCGAAGACATACGTCATGCCCTGTTCCGGCCGATGGTGCGCGGCACCGACATGGACGCCGGCAATCGCAGCGTCGGTTTGGGGTTGTACATCGTCGCGGAGATTGCGCGGACACATGGCGGCGATGTACGGGTGGATTCCTCCGATGCGCTCGGCACGACGTTTACGGCCACGTTTGCGTCGCGCCCTGCGCCTCGGCGAGCCGAGGGCCGCGAGGCTTGACTGTTTTCCGACCCCACGCCCCGGATTCCCCGCGTTCTTAGTGAATTGAAATGTCCTCGCGCGGACTAGCGCTTGTGCTCGCTCGTGCGCATGCGGTCGGAGATTGCGTCGATCATCTGCTCGGCCTTGCCGGCGTGTTCCTCGGCATTGCCCTCGACTTCCAGCGAACGATCGCCGGTGGCCTGCCCGACATGTTCCTTGATCGCGCCCTTGGCCTCGTGTTTCATGCCGTCGAGCCGGTTGTTGTCCATGGTGTCCTCCAGGTGCCGCGAAAGTGCGGTCTGCATCGACCTTCGCGGAAACAACGTTCGGAGCACGTGAGCATCGGCGGTCAAGCGCGACGGCGCATCCGTCTCTGCATCGCCAACGGGTGTTTTCGCGCCACCTAGACGGTTGCCGCTGAATGCTGCCCCGGCTGACCGTCGCTGACGGTCGAACAGGACAGCACATGAACAACACAGTGGAAGGATTACTCCAGCAGCTCGCCAACAAGGGAAATGAACCGGTGTCGCCACAGGCACAGGAGCAGTTCCACCAGATTGCGCAGTCGACTCCGCCGGAGGTTCTGAGTCAGGGCCTGACGGAGGCATTCAACTCGGAGCAGACGCCGCCGTTTGCCCAGATGGTCGGCCATCTGTTCGGTCGCGCGGACAATCAGCAAAAGTCCGGGATCATCAGCGCGTTGCTGGGGAGCCTGGGAGCGGGCGCCCATCCGGCACTGGCACAGGCTGGCATCAACGCCTCTCCGGACCAGGCGACACAACTGTCCACCGCCCAGGTGCAGCAGATCGCAACCCAGGCGCAACAGGCCAATCCCGGCGTCGTGGCCCAGATGAGCAACTTCTATGCCCAGCATCCCGTGCTGGTGAAATCCCTGGGCGCCGCCGCAATGGCGATCGTGCTGGGACGAATGCGGACACCGGGGCGCTAGCCGCGCAAGCGGTCGGCGAGAGCCCGTAGCGGCAAAGGGTCAGGGAACCTGGTCATTTCAAACGTCGATGATCCTTGACCCATTCCCCAAGTCCGTACTCCGAAAGGCTAAGGGCTTTTCGGGGGCTGGAACGCGGGGGGGGGAATCGCAGCCACTCCTGCACCACCTCCCAAGCCCGCTGCGAAGTGTTGGGCGACACCGGGCGCTTCCACAACCGCCATGATGCAGCGTCGGCTGGACTGCCCGCACCGATGTCCGCCGCTTCAACTCGACTGTCCGCAGAAACGGATGGAGCCTCACACACGACCGAGTGACCATGACCCACGTGACTCGCGAAAGAACACCCGCCGACCGCCGCCGGCGAACCATGCGCATCGAAATTTCGCCGAAGTCCATGGTGATCGCGGTGCTGGTCGGCGCGGCAAGCTGGATGCTGATCCGGCTGGTGCCCGCAGTCATGGTCCTGCTGGTCGCGCTGATGATCGTTGGCACCTTGAATCCGGCCGTGCGCTGGCTCCAGGCCCGCGCGATCGGACGCGGTGCCTCGATCGCGATCGTTTTCGGCGTGCTGTTGCTGCTGGGCATTGCCCTGGCGACGCTGACCCTTCCGGCGCTGTTCGCGCAGGTCTCGAGCCTGATCGAACAGGAACCCGCGCTCAGGGCGAACCTGGTCAATTTCCTGGGCCGGTATCGGCTGACCGAATTTCTCGCCGTGGCCGTGCGCGACCTTCACTACGAAGCCCTGGTCAAGGGTGCGGCATTGGACGTGCTGTCGGCGTCGGCGCGCCTGATCGAGATCGTGGCGTATGGCGCGGGTGCATTCTTCCTTGCGATGTACATGATGATCGACGGCGACCGCCTGCGTGGCGCGCTGTTCCTGGCGACGCCGCGGCCTCACCACATCAGACTCTCGCGCGTCCTGCTCAACCTGGAAACGATCGTCGGTGGCTACATCCGCGGACAGCTGATCACGTGCCTGTTGATGGGCTTTTTCATGTTCGTCCTGCTGACCCTTTGCGGTGTGCCGAATGCGGTGGCGCTGGCTGCATTCGGCGGCATGGCCGATGTGCTGCCCTTCGTCGGGATCTTCCTGACCATGGTGCCGGCGCTGCTGGCGTCGCTGTCGCAGGGAGTGCTGGTGACCGTGATCGTCCTGGTGCTGATGCTCTGCTATGAGGAATTCGAAAGCCGGGTGCTGGTGCCGGTCGTGTACGGGCGGGCGCTGCGCCTGCCATCGTCGGTGGTGCTGTTCGCCCTGATTGCCGGCGGCACCCTTGCCGGGATCGCCGGCGCGCTGCTCGCGTTGCCGGTGGCGGCCACGATCCTGATGCTGATCGACGAACTGGGCATGGACATGCCGGGCGAAGACGTCCAGCGCGAAGACATGGAGATCCAGCAGCAGGACGAACGCAGCGAGGCGGAATACCTGCGCAGGACCAAGGGCATGCCGGCCGAACAGGCCGCGGCGGTGGCCGTCGAAATCTCGCATGCCCAGAGAAAAGAGCGCGACGAAGCCCAGCCCGGGCCGCCTGAGTAGCCGAAAGCGAGTGCTGCATCGAACTCGACGCGCTCGGCACGACGATTACCGCGGCGTTCGCGTTGCGCAATACACCTTGATGCGATCTGTTTTCAGCGGGTCATGGGCGCACGACCGCAAGCTGGTCCGGTTGCATCGCTGCCTGCGGATTCGATGGATCGCGTGCCACGCCTTTCCAGCGCCACAGCAGCAGCACGGCCGCGACATCCACGCCCACGGCAAAAATGCTCGCTTCCGGGCCGAAGATGCCACCGCTGAGCCATTGCGGTGCGCCGAGCAGGTGGGGCAGCAGCCATCCGGCCTGGTGCAGACCGCTTACGTCGAAGCCCATCCACGATCCCTGGATCCAGTTCCATCCGAAGTGGATGCCGATCGGCAGGGCCAGGCTGCCGGTGCGCAGGTACGCAAGCCCGAGCAGGATCCCTCCCAGCGCGATGTCGACGCTCGCCCAGACTTCGGTAGCGCCCTGCATGCCTGGGTTGCCCCAATGCGCGATGGCGAACAGGCCGGCCATCAGCAGCTGCGCGATCGGAGCACCGATACCGTCGACGAGGCGCTGGAACACGAAGCCCCGGAACAGCACTTCCTCAAGTACGGCGACCCACGCGAACGCCCATGCGCCGGAGGCGATCGCCGTGAGCCCACCCGCCGGATCGAGCGAAAAGCGCGCGCCACCGGCCGCGAAGATCAGTGCGACAACGGCGAGCATCTGCGCACTTCCGAATGCGATGCCGCATGACACTTGGCGCAGCCACGAGGCATCGAGCCGCAGTCCGACACCGGCGAGCGGCTGGCGAC
>JAQGOI010000246.1 GCA_028293685.1 Lysobacteraceae bacterium
CAGCAGCACCGCGAGCCGGCGCGGCGTATACAGCGGCTTGGCGTCACCGCGTTCGAGCGCGACGCCGCGTTGCGTCAAGCCATCGACAACACCATCGAACAGCGCCTGTGCCAGCGCCGGCAGCGCCTTCACCGGCAGTTCTTCGGTGCCAATCTCGATCAGCAGCGAATTCAGCGTCATGGCGCGTCCTGCGCTGCTGCTTCCAATCCCAGCGCTTGGCGTTTGTCTGGATCCTTGACGCCTGGGAATCCGAGCCTCCCTCGCGCTGCAAGTGAGGCCGCGGCCACGGCCTGCGACAACTTGCGCACGCGCAGGATGTAACGCTGGCGTTCGGTGACGCTGATCGCGCGCCGCGCGTCGAGCAGGTTGAAGCTGTGCGACGCCTTGCAGACCTGGTCGTAGGCGGGCAGTGGCAGGCCGAGCTCGACGAGCTTCATCGCCTCGGCTTCGCAGGCATCGAAGCGATGAAAGAGCTCGGTCACGTCGGCATGCTCGAAGTTGTAGGCGCTCTGCTCGACTTCATTCTGGTGGTAGACGTCGCGGTAGGTCACGACGCTGCCGTCGGGCGCGGTGGCCCACACGATGTCGAACACGTTGTCGACGTTCTGCAGGTACATGCACAGGCGCTCGAGCCCGTAGGTGATCTCACCCAGCACCGGTCGGCATTCGAGGCCGCCGGCCTGCTGGAAATAGGTGAACTGCGTGACTTCCATCCCGTTCAACCACACTTCCCAGCCCAGGCCCCACGCGCCCAGCGTCGGCGACTCCCAGTTGTCCTCGACGAAACGCAGGTCGTGCACGAGCGGGTCGATGCCCAGCGCAACCAATGAACCCAGGTAGAGTTCCTGGATGTTGTCGGGGCTGGGTTTCATCACCACCTGGTACTGGTAATACCGCTGCAGGCGATTGGGATTGTCGCCGTAGCGCCCGTCGGTGGGGCGGCGGCACGGCTGCACGTAGGCCGCGTTCCATGGCTCGGGTCCCAGCGCGCGCAGGAAGGTCGCGGGGTGGAACGTGCCGGCGCCGACCTCCAGGTCCAGCGCCTGTACGAGCACGCAACCGTGCTGCGCCCAGTAGGCGTTGAGCGTCTGGATCAACACCTGGAAGCTCGGGCCAGCCATCGATGTCGGGTCCTGTTCTATGGGCGCGGAAAAGCGGGCTAGTATACGTTTGCGGCCGCACCGGCCCGCCGATGTCACCTCGTACCCAGCAGGTTGCGCGCACTTGAACGCGACGGATTCCGACGTCTTCCACAAACCCTTCCTGATCATCGAAACCGGCCAGCCGGTCGCCTCGATGCGTCGCCATGGGCGATTCCCGCACTGGATCCGCGTGGCGTCGGGCTTGCCGGCCGACGCGGCGGTGGTCGTGAATGTCGAACACGGCGAGCCATTGCCCGCGTTCGATGGTTTCGCGGGCGCGTTGATCACGGGTTCCGGCGCGATGGTGACCGAGCGCCGTGAGTGGAGCGAGCGCAGCGCGCACTGGCTGCGGCAGGCGGCCGATGCCGGGCTGCCACTGTTCGGCATCTGCTACGGCCATCAGCTGCTGGCGCATGCGCTCGGCGGCGAGGTCGGCGACAACCCGAGCGGTCGCGAGATGGGCACGGTGGACATCGCCCTGCACGCCGACGCCGCGCACGATCCACTCTTCGCCGGTTTGCCGATGCGCTTCGCGGCGCAGGCCACGCACGTGCAAAGCGTGCTGGCGTTGCCGCAGGGAGCGACCTTGCTGGCCCGGTCGACGCAGGACGACTGCCACGCCTTCCGCTGGGGACGCGCGACCTGGGGTGTGCAGTTCCATCCGGAATTCAGCACCGTCCACATGCGCGGCTATGTCGGCGCCAAACACGATGCGCTGGCGGGAGAGGGACGCTGTTCGCGCCAGCTCGCGCGTACGGTCGGCGCCACTCCGCACGCGCGTCGGGTGCTGCGGCGTTTCGTCCGGCACGCGCGGGCGCTGCACGCATCACACACCCACCAGGACAGGCAAACAGGATGATGAAGGACGTGCTCAAGGTACCCGCTTCGGCCGGTGCGGAATGGTTGCTGGGTGGGTTCCGGCTGCTGCGCAAGGCGCCGGCGGGGCTCGCCGCGTTCGGGGCGATCTACGGCGCGATTGCGCTGCTGGTGCCGCTGAGCATGCAGGTCAGCACGACGCTGTTCCTGTTGTTGGAATTGCTGCTGGTGATCGCCGGGCCGATCCTGACCGGCGGCATGATCCATGCCGCGCAAAGCGTCGACCGCGGTGGCCGCGCGTTGCCGGCGCACCTGTTGCAGGGCGTGCGCGAAGGCAAGACCGCGCGCCTGCTGGCGACGCTGATTCCGCAACTGCTCGCGGTGTTGCTGTGCGCGCTGCTGTTGATCCTCATGATCGGCAGCGAGTCGCTGGCGCAGATAGGGCAGGCGTTCGCGACGATGCAGAACCAGGCGCAGCCGGATCCGGCGCTGCTCAGCGGCTTGCCGGTCGGGCGCCTGGCGTTGTGGATGCTGCTGGCATTGTGCATCGGCGTCGTCACCAGCTTCATGACGTTGTTGGCCGTGCCGGAGATCATGCTGACCGACAGCCACGCATGGGATGCGATGCGCCGGAGCTTCCACGCCTGCGTGCGCAATGTTCCGGCGCTGGTGGTGTTCATCGTGCTGACGATCATCGCGGTACTGGCCATCTACATCGCCGTGATGATCGTTGCGGTTGCGCTGCGGCTGGTTGCAGGGGAGTGGGCGATGCAGGTGGCCAGCCAATTGCTGGCGACCGCGGTATTGATGCCCGTGCTGACCGGGGCGATGTACATGGCCTGGAAGCAGATGCTGGCTGGTGGCACCACGCTGGCCGCGCCGGAACGCGGTGGTTTCGAAGCCTGAGCGGGCTACGCCAGGCTGCCCTGCAGCGCCGCGATGTCGCGCAGCACCAGCACTGCGATCAACCCCACGACGGCGATGACCTGCAGCCAGAGCCATGCCCTGGCCCATGCAGGCAGGCGCAACGAGGGATTGTCCGAGACCACCCGGGTGCCGGCAACGTAGTCGTGCAGCGCGCGTTTCTGCGGTGGCACGGCCGCGAGCGCGTGACCTAGGTTGAGCGTGAGCCAGGACAGCGCCCCCGCGACGTGGCGAACGAGCGTCTGCAGCAACCCGGGGACGACGTCGCCATGCGCATCCACCACGCGCAACTGCAACGCATGCTTGCCAGGCGACCCGGCCCACGGCGAGCGTTCGAAGCCGATGTGATACAGCGCGGCGGCAATGGCATACACCAGCAGCCACGGCAGCAGCATCGCCATCAGCCCGGCCTGCACGCCGGCAGCGCCCGCCTGGACGCCGACATCCTGCAACAGGCGTGAGGACAGGCCGTCAGGCGAGACGCCTTGTGCCAACGCCGTCTCCAGGCTGCCACGCAACGTCTGCGTCAGGCCCTCGGTCGCGCCGACCGTCCTATGCCATCCGGCCTCCAGCCGCGACCAGCTCAGCAGCGTGGCGAGCAAGGCGAGCACCACAAAATCCAGCGAGTAGGCAGCGTAGCGGCGCCAGAACGAGGCTGGCGCTGCCGGTGTCATCCCAGCGATTCATCCCGCTTGCGGCCGGGTGTGACCGCGCGTGATGCCAGGATGCCGGCCTCGTACAGCAGCACCATCGGCAACGCCAGCAGCATCTGCGAGACGACGTCGGGCGGCGTGATCACGGCGGCCAGCACGAAGATGCCGACGATGGCGTAACCGCGCGAATCACTGAGCTGCTTGGGCGTCACCCAGCCCAGCAGCACCAGGATGACCAGGGCGACCGGCATTTCAAAGCTGGCCCCAAAGGCGAGAAAGATCACCAGCACGAAGTCCAGGTACGCGTTGATGTCCGTCATCATCACCACGCCCGATGGCGTGACTTTGTTGAGAAACGTGAACACCGCGGGCAGGACGAGGAAGTAGGCGAACGCACAGCCCAGATAGAAGAGCGCCAGGGCCGAACCCAGCAACGGCAGCGCCAGCCTGCGCTCGCGCTTGTACAGGCCGGGCGCCACGAACGCCCAGAGCTGATACAGCAGCCACGGCATCGCGATCACCACCGCAACAAAAAACGCCAGTTTCATCGGCGCGAAAAACGGCGATGCGACTTCCACCGCGATCAGTTGGCCACCATTGGGCAGCTTGTCGAGCAGCGGCTGCGCCAACAATGCATACAGGC
>JAQGOI010000262.1 GCA_028293685.1 Lysobacteraceae bacterium
CACGCACACCAGCACCCGCGGGCTCGGCTTGAGGAAACGCGACTTGTGCACCTTGCGGATGAAGTGCTTGAGCATCTCTTCGGTATAGGTGAAGTCGGCGATGACGCCGTCCTTCAGTGGCCGGATCGTGGTGATGTGGCCGGGCGTACGCCCGAGCATCATCTTGGCTTCCATGCCGACCGCGGCCACCGAGCGCGCACCGCCGACCAGACGGTCCTGGCGCACCGCGACCACGGACGGTTCGTTGAGCACGATCCCCTGCCCGCGCACGTAGATCAGCGTGTTGGCCGTGCCCAGGTCGATGGACAGGTCGTTGGAGAACATGCCGCGGAACTTCTTGAACATCGGGGGCGGGGGTCCGTCAGGGCTGGCAAGGGGGAAAATGGCTAGGAGCAAGCCGGCCGTGATACCGGGCCGCGCGGGTAACGCAGGGGACTGGCTAGCCTAACAACCGCTCCCAAGGCCGGCAACCACGCACGTGCCGTATTTGCCAAGCGCGTTGCGTTTTTTTTCCCACGTGCGCTGGACAGTCGGCGGTGTACGGCTGGCCCGATGCGCGGGGAGCGGATAACCTGTTCATCACCCGGGCTCCGGATCGGGTCTCCCAGCGATTGCCGCTGCCGTTTCTCCTGCTGATCCCCGCCGGATCCAAGGCCCGCCATGTCTGCGTTGATCTGCGGTTCCCTGGCCTACGACACCATCATGGTGTTCCAGGATCAGTTCAAGAACCACATCCTTCCGGACAAGGTGCACATGCTCAATGTGTCCTTCCTGGTGCCGCGGATGCGTCGCGAGTTCGGCGGTTGCGCCGGCAACATCGCCTACAACCTCAAGCTGCTGGGCGACGACCCGATCCCGATGGCGACGGTCGGCCAGGATTTCGGTCCGTACCGCCAGTGGTTCGCCGAGCACGGCATCCGCATGGAACGGATCAAGGAGCTGCCGGAACTGTTCACCGCGCAGGCCTTCATCACCACGGACCTGGACGACAACCAGATCACCGCGTTTCATCCCGGCGCGATGATGCGCAGCCACGAAAACCATGTGCGCGATGTCGATGGCGTCACCTTCGGCATCGTGGCACCGGACGGGCGCGACGCGATGTTGCAGCACGCCGCCGAATTCAAGGCCGCGGGCATCCCCTTCATCTTCGATCCCGGGCAAGCCATGCCGCTCTTCGACGGTGAGGCGTTTCGCGACTTCATCGACAAGGCCGATTACGTCGTCGTCAACGACTACGAATCCAGCCTGCTGCAGGAGCGCACCGGCTGGGACGAAACCACGATCGCCAGCAAGGTCGCTGCATACATCATCACGCAGGGACCGCGCGGTTCGCATATCCATGCTGGCGGACAGGTCCATGAGATTCCACCTGCGCACGAGCGCCGCATCACCGATCCGACCGGTTGCGGCGACGCGTATCGCGCGGGACTGATCTTCGGCTTGATGCGCAAGCACGACCTGCCGACGTGCGGACGCATCGCCTCGCTGATGGGCGCGCTCAAGATCGAGCATCCCGGCACGCAGAACCAGCGCTTCACCTACGCCGAGTTCGCCGAGCAGTTCCGGCAGCAGTTCGGCGCCACGCTCTAACGCATGGCAACCCGACATCGCATCGTCATCGCAACCACGCTTGCCGTCGCGGCCATGGCGCTCATTGCCTGGGCGTGGCTCGGTGATCCTGCCTGGAAAAAGCTGCTGCTCTTTGCCGGCATGGTCGGCGTTGCCGCGTGGGGCTGGGGCCGGGAAACGCAGGCGGCGGTACGCAAGCCCGCAGTCGACTCAACCAGCAATGACCCGGTGATCGAGCACGCTCCGGTGAGCCACGAACAGCGTCCCGATCGCCTGATCCAGTAGGTACCGCAAGCACCTCTTCGACGGTGCCTAATTCCAACCCGGCAACTGCGAGCGATCGACACCGCCGACCTCGAATAGGGCGGTGCGCGTGCCGCCGGCCTTGACCGGAAATTCGATCGACAGCGTCTTCGCGTGTCCGACCATGCGCCACAGCGCACGCTCATCCTCGATGAACATCGCGATCGCCTCATCCGTTTTGGGACGCGATCCGGCCATGCTTTTGGCCGGGCCCTGGTCGACTTTGACCTTGAGCCTGCAGCCGCCGTAGCAGTCGAAGTCGCCGGCCTTCAGCACGAGATACGCACTTCTGCCCCACGACGGGTGATCGCGAAAAATTAACTGCACCGGCCTGGCGCCACTGCCGTCGACATCGACCGCATGTTGTGAGTCGATCGCCGCCGACGCCTGCGTGCCACCCTTCACCGCAACCCGGTTGTAACTCCACAGCCCGGCAACGCGCGCGGTCTCGCGTGCGGCCGCGACCTTGGCGCGGATCGCATCCATCTGTGCACCGACCCGTTGCGCCGCACTCGTGCCGGGATGGTTCATCTGCAGGACATCGCCCTGCGCCTTGGCCACCGCCCAGTTCTGCGCCGCCACCGCCTGGTCGATGTCACGTGCCGCCTGTGTTGCAGCATCGTCGTTGGCCGCGGCCTGCGCGGCCTTCTGCTGCGCCTGCTGTTCGGCGCGATGACACGACGTCAGGGCACACGTTGCCAGCACAAGTACGATGACAGCACGCTGCAG
>JAQGOI010000265.1 GCA_028293685.1 Lysobacteraceae bacterium
GCGTGCAGCGGAACCGGCATACCAGATCACCATGGCGCCGCTCGCCCGGTTGCGCCAGAGGATGTCGGCGTGGTGGTCGCCGTCGAAATCGCCGCAACCCGCAATCCGCCAATCGGGATTGACCATCGGCTGGACACTCATCGGATGGGCGGAAACGGCATCCCGCCAGATGATGTTGGCGCCCGTATCGGCGTTGCGCCAGAGCAGGTCTGAGCGACCATCGCCGTCGAAATCATTGGGCAGGATTGCGCTCGCCGCGAACGCGGGAGAAGCGGCCAGTACAGCCGCGACTACAAACAGGAAACGTTGCATGACGGGTTCTCCTTGGGAGTGGCGAATCGCGCGTCGTCGATTCGCGGTGTTCTGCACGGCAGCCCTTGGAAGGAATATTCAAGCGACACGTCTGCCAGCCGCGACGCCGCCTGCAGAAGGCGGCGCCGCAGCGCTTAAAGGCGGGCGGCGCTTGCCGATCCGCAGAGCTGCGCGACGAAGCTGCCGTCGGCGGCGTAGCGCGTGGCACGCACTGGACCTCCGGCCCGCAGCCCGTTGCTGCTCAACAGGATCCTGCGATCCACCGTCATGTATCCGTCGTAGGCGCCGTCGAGGTACCAGTCGAACCGCATGTGCGCGGTGTATTGCGCGGTGAGCGGGCTGTACGACCAGGTGCCCAGCCCGCCGCTGCGTTGGACCTGCCCGTTTGGGCTGGGAATCCCGCCGGGAGGAAACCTCGGGCTCTCGACCCAGGTGCCGCCGGTGTTGAACAGCACCGTGGTATGCGTGGGCGTGGGTGCCTCGGTGCTGCCGCAGGGCCTGATGAGTGGCTCGGTATCCCACAGGCCGACGATGCGATTGGCCGGCACGGCCAGTGCGCCGCCCCGGTCCGGGCTTTGTTGGGCGTGGGTTGTCGTGCTCGCCAGCGCGAGCAGGGTGGCGAATGAAAGGTGCAGTCGCATGTTCATGGGTGACTCCGGTCAGTGGGGGTTGCAGGACAATCCCTCATTTGCCCTGACGCGAAGCAGGCGCGCCGCTGGCCGGAAAATCCACGAAATTTCGGTGAATAAATCTGAAATGATCTGAATCATGTCCGAAGCCGCCATCCGTCATTACCGGTTCGAGTCCTATCATCTGGACACGCAGACCCGTGAGTTGCGCGATGGCGGCGGCACGGTGTTGCCGCTGACGGCCAAGGCGTTTGATACGTTGTGCTTCCTGATCGAGCACCGGGGGCGGGTGGTCGGCAAAGATGAACTGCTGGCGTCGGTCTGGGCCGGGCGGGTCGTCGAAGAAAACAACCTCACCCAGGCCATCGCGGCGCTGCGCCGCGCGCTCGGCACCAGTGCGGGCGAGCATCGCTACGTCGTCACTTTGCCGGGACGCGGCTACCAGTTCGTCGCCGAAGTGCAGGAAGGCGAAGCAGATATCGTCGCCGAACCCCGGCAGGTCGTAGCCCCCACGCCACGGGCGCCAGGTGGTCCGAAATGGCGTCAAGCGATCACCTTCGGGTCCTTGCTGTTCATGCTCGCGTTGTTCGCGGTAGCCGCGTGGCAGTTGCGCGAGTCGACGTCGTCCCGGCACGCGCCTCAACAGGTGTCACTGGCGGTCCTGCCGTTCCGTTCGCTGTCGTCGGGACCGCGCGATCGCATGCTCGAACTGGGCATGGCGGAAACATTGATTGCGCGGTTAAGTCGCTCGACTTCCATGCGGGTGCTGTCACTGGGTTCGGTGCAGGCGTTCACTGACGCCCCGAGGGTCGATCCGCTGCAGGTAGGCATGACACTCGGCGCGAACTACGTGGTGGAGGGCTCGACCCAGCAGCGCGGCGACTTGATCCGGGTCAATGCACACCTGCTGTCACTGCCGGACGGGCGCACCTTGTGGGCGGGCACTTACGACCAGACGCCCGAGCGGGTGTTCACGTTGCAGGACGTACTGGCCGCTGAGGTCAGCTCGGCCTTGTCGTTCAAATACGCAGCCACGACGCCTCGCCACAGCCCCTGCGATGGCAGCGACCCAATCGCCTACCGCGCCTACCTCCGCGGTCGCTATCTGATCAATCGCCCCAACGCACTGCGCCTGCCGACGGCCATCGCCGCGTTCCGGGAAGCGATCGATCGCGATCCGAGCTGCGCGCGCGCCTGGGCCGGCACGGCGTTTGCCTACCGCGCCCTGGTGATGACGGGGGATGCTGATCCGCGCGCAGTGTTCCCGCTCGCCAAGACCGCCGTCGAAAAAGCGCTGGCGATCGACCCGAACTCGGCCGAGGCCTATGCGTCCAAGGGGTTCATCGAATTCTGGTACGACTGGGACTGGGCGCGCGCAGAGGCTTCGTTGCGGCGTGCGCTCGCGCTGGATGGCAATCTCGCCGAGGCTCATCTCGCGTTGTCGCACCTGCTCATCAACACCGGTCGCATCGAGGAAGCCGCGCCGCAGGCACGTCAGGCAGCCCAGCTGGATCCGCTGTCGCCCATCGCCAACACGCTGGCGGCGGGAATTGTCGACGAGGCAGGCTACTTCGACGAGGCCCGCCAACGCCTGAAAAGCGTGCTGGAGCTGGAACCGGATTTCTGGATCGCGTTGCTGGTGCGCGGAGGAATGGCGACGGGAGCGCGTGACTACCCCCACGCGATCAGCGATCTGCGCAAGGCCAGTGAAGTGTGCGGGCACTGCAGCCAGGCCCTGGTCGGACTCGGACAGGCCTATGTCCTGTCTG
>JAQGOI010000204.1 GCA_028293685.1 Lysobacteraceae bacterium
GGCTCACCCACGAAAACGGGTTTGACGATGCGCTCGATGTCGGTCGACAGGTTGCCGGCCGCCGAATAGACGTCGCGTCCGATCAGGACGAACACGCGGTTGCCTTCGATCGTGCTGAAGGCGACCAGCGAGCGCAGCAGTTCGGAGTACCTGAAGGTGTTGCCGCCATTGTTGTGGCGCAGGTCCAGTATCACGTTGTGCGGGTGACTTTCCGCAATGACCCGGCGCAGATGGAGCCCGAACTGCTCCATCGTTTCGTCGCCATCGTCCATGATGTTGTTGACCTGCGCGTAGATCGCGTCGTGGGCGGGCAGCGGCTCAAGCCAATGCGACCTTTTTGTATCCCGCAGGAACATCGGCGGCGCCACGTTGGGAGGCGCGTTCAACTTGCTGCGTTCGGGCGTCGCGATGACGTCCAGCGACTTCACCAGCGTGCGGCCATCCGGCATTTTCAGCGTCAGTTCCGCGCGATCGCTCCGCTCCGCGCCGCCCAGCGCCTTGAGCACGGCCGGCTGTGCCATCAGGTCGGGCGAAAGCCAGAGGTACTGCATGGGACTTTCGCTGCTCTGGATGGCCGCCACGCGCCTGAGCATGTCGGCGGCATCGACCCGGCCGAACTTGAGCACCTGTGCACCGGCGAGGTGTTCGTTGCCCCGAAGGTCCTGCGTGATGAACACGCCTTCGGGAAACGCGTACAGCCGGATCGGCATCGGCCGGTAATCGAGTTTCGAAAGCGCGCTGGGATCGCCAAGCCAGAGAGCGGTGTGGCCGCGCCGGAGGACCGCCATCATCCGGCCCATGCCCGCCACGATCTGTTGATCGTCCAGCGTAGCGACCGCCGCCTTGAGTGCCGCCTGCCGAGCGAAGAATTCGGACGGGATCGCGGCGCCCGGGGGATTGCTGCGCTTGAGTTCCTCGCTCAGGAAATCGATGTCGCGCCGCCACCCTTCCACGCGATCCATGTGCGAGGTATCGACTTTGCCCGCCAGTGCACGAAAGCGTGGGTTGCCTTGCAGGGCCGCGAAGTGGGTGTCCGCCATCAGCTCCGATCGGCTCAGGTAGCCGTCGACATTGACCATCTGCTCCAGTGCGTCGAGCGCGGCATCGGTATGGCCCAGGGCAGTCTGGCTGGCGGCAATCCAGTAGATGTTGTTGGAAGGTCCGGGGTAGGGCAGCCCGGGGCCCAGGATGTCGATCGCATGTTCGTAGGCGGCAATCGCTTCGGCATGCTTGCCCTGCTGTCGCAGGGCAGCGCCCAGCTGTGCCCAGTGCGCGCCATCGAGCGGATAGTCGCGCGTGAGCGTCCTGAGTAGCGGCTCCGCAGCGCTCCACTTTTCCTGTTTCAAAAGCGCCGTGGCCTGCTCGCTCGTGTGGTAGTAGCCAACCGCGTCGGCAGGTGCCACCAGCACGCTCGCCGGATCGCTCCAGCCATCGCGAACCTGCGCCGTTGCCGGCAACGCGGCAATCAACCCGACAACAAGCGTGGTCAATTGCAGCAATGCCGTCCGGGATTGCCTTCCAGTCCGATGCATCGGTCGTCCTCGCCGTTGTTGATAGGTCGGCTTGCGTACGTCGAGACACATGCCTTCCCCGTTGGGACGCCGGCGTGCGTGCAATGGTTTAAACCCCACTACGCAAGCGGATATCGGGATTCCGGTGGCACGCACCGACGCCGCTGATCACAACGGACGTGTCGGGGGCGATGTGTGAGCGAGGGGCGGAGCGGGCGCAACGGGGCGGGTCGTGGCTCCGGAGCAGCTCAACGCGGATGAGGCAGGCGTCGCCCCGGACTGTCGTCGAAGGTGCTGCGCGCCCCACACCCGGACGCTTTCCACCAGGGGCAGCACCGTCTGGCCGTACCCGGTGAGGTGGTAGCGCACCGGCGCCGGCACGGGCCCGGTCGATTCGCGTGCCACGAGTCCGTCGGCTTCCAGCTCGCGCAGTTGTTCGGTCAACACCTTGTGCGAAATCGGCGCCACCCGTCGCAACAGTCCGGAGAAGTGATGCTCTTCGTGCGACAACCAGTAGAGGATCGTCAGCTTCCATTTCCCGCCCACCGCGGCAAAGGCCGCGGTCAGTGGGCAATCGGCCAGTGGATTGCGCCGGGCTGGCCGTGGATACGCACCTTGGCGTGCGTTCTTGTCGCTGGACATGGGGACCTCCATGGTGTCGGCAATCTTGCCGCTGGAGGATGCCATGCCGAACCGCAGCCGATCGCTTTCCGTCGGAGTGCTCGCCTGCCTGCTGCCGCTGATGCCGACCGCGCCCGCGTGGGCGCAGAAGGCCGCGACCATTGCAGCATCGGCGACCGCGACGACGCATGACGGGCAGCATGATTTCGACTTCGAAATCGGCACCTGGAAGACCCATCTCAAGCGCCTCCTCCATCCCTTGTCGGGAGCGCGCCTGTCGGAATCCAGCGAGTGGGTCGAATACGAAGGCACGACCGCCGTGCGCAAGGTCTGGAAAGGCCGCGCCAACCTGGTGGAACTCATCGCGGATGGCCCCGCCGGCCATTTCGAAGGCTTGAACCTGCGCCTTTACAACCCGCAATCACGCCAATGGAGTCTCAACTTCGCCAACGCCGCGACCGGCAGCCTGGGCCAGCCCACGATCGGCGAGTTCAGGAATGGACGTGGCGAGTTCTACGACCAGGAGGATTTCAACGGCCGCGCCGTGCTCGTACGGTTTCTGATCATGCCTGTCGACGCCAATACGATCCGCTTCGAGCAGGCGTTCTCCGACGACGGCGGCAAAACGTGGGAAGTGAACTGGATCGCGACCGACACCCGCGTGGATTGAATCCTGCCGGCACCACTTCGCGAACGAGCCGGTCCGCGGTTCTGCGAGGGCAAGTCGTGTTTTGCGCCGATGACCCAGCGTGTCGTTGTTGCTGCATCATGGCCGTGGTTCCCCAATGTGTTCCGAATCATGACGACCGACGACGATCGCGATGCACGTTGGCACGCACAGATCGAGGACCTGGCGCACGTCCTGGAGCGTTCGGTCGCGCCGGGCGCGGTGCTTCTGGTGAAAAACGACGCACGATTGCCTGACGGCTGGGAAACCGCTTGGGTTTGCACCGGCTGGTCGCTGGAGACGGCTGAAGCACCTGCCGATCCCGGTGAGGGCCATCTGGTTGTGCTGACATGGAAAGGATTCGGCGGGTTGATGCCGGGTCGTCCTGAGGCAGCGCCGAAGGACGTGGTCGCCGCAGGAAGCAGCTCGCCGGCGGGGACGCCGATGCCTGCCGTTGGGCAAGGCGGTGTCATGCGGCGCGGTGATTTCATCGCGCATCTTTCGGCGGTATCCATGGCGTCGGACGGCGGTTGCAGCGCATTGCTGGCCATTCGCATCGATCAGTTGGCCAACCTGTCGGCCCTGCTGGATGCCGTGGCGATGTTCGAGCTGGAAGACCGGATTGCGTCCCGGATCGAAGCCGAACTCGACGCGCAGGACCGCCATACGATCTGGATGGAGATGGGTTTTGGCGTCGTCGTGCAGCGCGAGGATCCTGCTCAGGTCGAAGCGTTGGCAAAGCGCATCTGCGAGCAGGTCACGGCCCAGCCCTTCATTGTCGATGGCAAGCCGATGCCGCTGACGGTGTCCATCGGAGTGGCGCTGTCACGCGTGCAGAACGGTGAAGCCTGGTTCGCCAGCGCCCACGCTGCGCAGGCGATCGCGAGTCGTCGCGGCGGCAACCGGTGGCTCGGCGTGCTCACGCGCGCCTACGATCCGATGCCGGCCGAGCGCGTCCTGATCGTCCAGGAATGGGTGGAGGAGGCCAAGACCGGCAGCAACGTCATGATCGAATTCCAGCCCGTGATGCCACTGCAGGCGGGTGGCCCGGGGTTGTATTCGCTGCATGCCAAGTTGCGGGACTTCCGGGCGCCACTTGGCGGCGTGTACCGGGACGAATTCCGGCGCATCGCCAGCGAAGCCGGCGCACTGGCGATGATCGATCGCATCAGCCTGTTCAGGGCGTTCGAGCTGCTGGAGCAGGAGCAATCACGGGAGCGCCGGCTGTCCCTGATCGTGCCCGTTGACGTCGCGACACTCGACGGCGTGCCTTGGCGATGGTTGCAGGCGGAGTTGCAGCGGCGGCGGGACGTCCTGCCTGGATTGATCCTCGAGTTCGAGGCGAGCGGCGCGCTCATCGAACGACCGTATGTCGAGCGCATCGTCCAGTTGCATGACGCGGGTGTGCGCATCGCGGTGTCCGAGCGCTCGCCGGCCCTGGATGGTCCTGCCCCTTGGCTGGGGTTGCCGGTCGATTGGGTGCGACTGCAGATGGCGGTGGTCGATGCGGCGACACCCTTTGAAATCTCGCGATACCTGGAGCCGTGGCAGAAGCAGGGCGGGCAATTGATCCTGGATGGCGTCACTGACGCCGGCGCACTTGCCAGGTTTGCGCAGCTGGGCGCCGATTACCTTTGCGGCAATGCACTGGCAGCCATTGGGCCGAGACTGGATTTCGAATTCGGCTGACAAAGGGCGTGTGCTTCAGTCAGGTTCCCGGGCGACATTTCAACAGCGCAGGCCGTGTGGCGGCTCAGCCCCCTATTTCTAAAGCATAATTCCCGCTGACCAAGGGGCGGGGAACATCAGGATGAAGTATTCGATCACTCAGCGTTGGGTGGCTGCCGTGTGTATGTTTGCTGCGATGGGGAGCGCTGCTTCGGCGACGAGCCCCGTTCATGGCGGTATTCCGATGATGCACGTCTTCGATCAAAGCGGGTTTGTGCCGCAGATTCTGTACGTACCCTCCCGCCTGCCTCCGCTATTGGTTTCGCCGCCACTGACTGTGTCTGGCGAATCGATCCGAACCGTTGACATGGGACTTCAAACCCCGATTGTTTTCAATGTGCACTACTCGGGCGCATCAGCGTCACTCGACGTGAGCGCCGACGCAAAGTTATTCACTGGGGCGCCCGCAATCGTGCAGCTGGATGCTGAAGACTTCCAAGTCACCCTGAACACGTCGGATCGATTGCCCGCCGACAGCTACAAGGGTGTCGTCTGGTTTCGCATGTGCAGCGAGTCGCCATGCGTCAATCCCATTGCAACCACTACGCGAAACTTGATTTTGTCGGTACGTTGGGTCAATCCCGGCGAGTGGGAGACGTTCCAGCGCGATGCTCGGCACGATGGTTACGTTCCCGTCGCGATCCGGCCCTCTGCCATCCGGTCGGCTTGGGAATGGCAGCGGACAACAACCAGTTCCGACGTGATGACTGGGATCAATGCGGTCGTGTCTTCGGGTGGCCGGGTGTTCGTGAGCGACGATACGTATTTCGGCATGGCGTCGATCCGTGCATTGAACGAAGCGACCGGATCGCAATTGTGGCATTGGGATTTCTCCGTCCCAGCGATGAATCCGCCGGCTGTGTCCGGAAATTCGGTATACGTCGCGACGACGGGCCATGAGCAGACCTTCCTTTATGCGTTTGACGTTGCCGACGGCAGCCCGAAATTCCAGGCCAGCTTTGATTCGCAGTGGCCGCATGTGCTTGCGCCCACGGTGGCGGCGGGCATCGTCTATACCAATGGCGGCTACTACGGCGGCGGTGTCTACGCGTACGACGCGAATGACGGACTCTCCCTGTGGTCGGCTTTCAGTGGCGACGACGACATGACAACGCCAGCTGTCGCCGACGGGAACGTGTATTACTACGACGGCGCCGGTTTGAAGGTCTACGACGCATTCAGCGGCACGACACTTGCATCCATCGCTGACCCTTATGGCCCGGCGCAAGCGTATTCGTACCATGGCGCTCCCATCCTGGGTTCGCCGGACAAGGTGACGGCTTTCAGTGGTGGTGCATTCAGTGGTCGCGCGTCCTCGGACGTCGAGCAATACGATTCCCGCATCCTGTTGAATTTCTCGATTGCATCGCAAAGCGTCCGCTGGCGGACCGCGAGCCTGTACAAGACGCAGCCTGCCGTGGCAAACGGCGTCGTTTACGCAGGCGGAAACAATCCAAAATCATTCGATGCAATCAGTGAAGCCACTGGAAAAGTGTTGTGGAACTGGGTGCCAAACCCGACGGACACCACGTTCCACCGCAATGTCGTGGTCACAAGGAACTTGGCCTTTGTCAGCACCGATCAGGCGGTGTATGCGATCGATCTTGTTTCGCACAAGCCGGTGTGGTCCTGGCCAACGCCTGGCTCGATTTCAATTTCGGGCGACGGTTACCTGTTCATCGCCGAAGGAGCCACTCAATCGAATGGCCACCTGCATGCGTTCAAGGTGTATTGACTTCAGGCGATCGATTTTGAGGTGCGGAGCGCTGAACGCTCCGCTGCCGGAGTGATTGACAGGCTCTTGCCTACCGGCCCGCAGCCTCGACATCGGCCGCAAGCTTCGCCGCCACATGCCGGTTGTTGTCGATCACGATTCCGCTGACCTTGAGCGTGGACATCCAGAAGCGGAGGTCCTGCAGCAGTGATTCCGAGTGGCGATAGGTATCGAGCACGGTTCCTGCTTCCGCCTCGCTGATCGGCGAGGGGCAGTCGATGAGCTGCTGGCGGGTGGCATCGAGTTGCCGGAAGCAGTGGTCCCAGATGTACTGCTGCACGTGCCACGGAGTCAGTCCACGGATCTGCATCCGGTACACCGGGTCGTGGCGGAGGATGTTGGCGCGGATGCCGGAACTGCTCAGGCGGTAGTAATCGGCCAGGCGCTTGCGCAGGTTTTCGTCGGCGATCAGCGTCAGGTCGCCGCTGTCGCGCATTTCAACGAACGTCGTGTCTTCCAGTTCAAACGGCATCAGCTGGCTCGCCTGGTACCAGGCCAGCACTGTTTTCCAGTTGGAGGCACCGACGCGTTGTCCGCTTTCGCCGTTTGCGATCGCCGCCGCTCCGTATGCCGACACGACCTGCCAGAACGCGAGCGTCTGTTCCATGGCCTTGCCGTCGGTCAGGAGTTCGGCGTGGATGCGCTGGTAGTCGCGATGGGCGCGGGCGCGGTCGATCCGGTCTTGATTCGCGTTGCTGACCTGCAGCGCCACCAGCACGCCGACCACGACAATCGCCAGTTCGATGACGGCCGCGGTCCAGTCGTAACTGCGCAGCCGCGCGGCCAGTTTGAACATCCCCATGCCTGAGTCCCCGCGAGTGATTGATGCCAGCCACGCCCATGGCTACGGCTGGCTATGTGCCGCAATGCGTTCCCGCACCAGCCTCTGCAGGCTATCGCTGAACAAGCGTGCATTGTCCTGGAACCAAT
>JAQGOI010000209.1 GCA_028293685.1 Lysobacteraceae bacterium
TTCCCGCGTCACCTCGATGCCCAGCACATCGGCCATCTCGCGCCCCAGCGGACTGTTCGGCGCCGCCCATACGCCCGCCAGCCGCGTGGTTTCGCGCTCGATCGCCCCGCGCCTGGCGTCGCACGCGTCCAGGCGCGCGTCGTCGACGATGCCCAGGGCATGTCCGATCGCCGTCAGGCGCAGGTCGGCATTGTCCTCTCGCAGTTGCAGCCGATACTCGGCGCGCGAGGTGAACATGCGGTACGGCTCCAGCGTGCCCTGCGTGATCAGGTCGTCGATCAGCACGCCGATGTAGGCCTGGTCGCGGCGCGGCGACCACGATGGCTTGTCCTGACCCAGGCGCGCGGCATTGAGACCGGCAACCAGCCCTTGCGCCGCGGCTTCCTCGTAGCCGGTCGTGCCGTTGATCTGCCCGGCGAAGAACAGGCCAGCGATCGCCTTGGTTTCCAGCGACGCCTTGAGGCCGCGTGGATCGAAGAAGTCGTATTCGATTGCATAACCCGGGCGCGTGATATGCGCGCGCTCGAAACCACGAATGCTGCGCACCAGCTCCAGCTGCACGTCGAACGGCAGCGACGTCGAGATGCCGTTCGGATAGATTTCAGCGACATCCAGTCCTTCGGGTTCGACGAACACCTGGTGGCTGGCCTTGTCGGCGAAGCGCACCACCTTGTCCTCGATCGAGGGGCAATAGCGCGGACCGATGCCTTCGATCTGGCCGCTGTACAGCGGCGAGCGATGCAACGCGTTGCGGATGATGTCGTGCGTGCGCTCGCTGGTGTGCGTGATCCAGCACGGCAACTGGCGCGGGTGGTCGTCGCGCGAACCGGCAAACGAAAACACCGGGCGTGGATCGTCTCCCGGCTGAACCTGCATCACCGAGTAGTCCAGCGTGCGGCCATCGATGCGTGGCGGCGTGCCGGTCTTGAGCCGGTCGACGACGAATGGGCCGTCGCGCAACTTCAGTGCCAGCGCGGTGGCGGGCGGATCCCCGGCACGCCCGGCGGCGTACTGCGTGTCGCCGACATGGATCTTGCCGGCCAGGAACGTGCCGGCCGTCAGCACGACCGACGGGGCAAGGAACCGCAAACCGGTGTTGGTCACCACGCCACGCACGCAGGCGCCTTCGATGATCAGGTCGTCGACCGCTGCCTGGAAGATCGACAGGTTGGGTTGCGACTCGACGGCCTTGCGGATGTAGGCGCGGTACAGGGCGCGATCGGCCTGGCAGCGCGTCGCACGCACCGCCGGTCCCTTGGATGCGTTGAGCCGGCGCCACTGGATCCCGGCCGCATCCGCGGCGCGCGCCATGATGCCGCCGAGCGCATCGATCTCCTTGACCAGATGGCCCTTGCCGATGCCACCGATCGCCGGATTGCAGCTCATCGCGCCGATGGTCTCGACGTTGTGCGTCAGCAGCAGCGTTCGCGCGCCAGCACGCGCGGCCGCAAGCGCGGCTTCGGTGCCGGCGTGGCCGCCGCCGATCACGATGACGTCGTGGCTGTGGAACGGATCGCTCATCGCGGCATTATCGCGCGCCACCGGCTCCCGCCGAATCGCAGGCAAAAGAAAGGGGTCGAATGTCCCCCGACATTCGACCCCTTGGCATCCCCGACGTGCGCGCGACCAGCCCTGTTCCAATTCCAGTCGGCGCCCCTGACGCCTGCCACGCCGGGTGCATGGAGGAATACGCAGGTTGCGTGCCAACCGCCGCGCGGAAGGCCTGGCACTTTGTAAAGTGTGATGGAGGTCGCACTGGCGCCGCGATGGCGCGGCGGCAGGCTGAACAGTTCAGCGCCAACGACGTGGCGCCGACACCCGGCGAGGAGCGGAACAGGGGGGATCCGTGTAACCCCGCCGGGTGCCGACATTGAAGCGACGCGAGTCAGGTCGAAAAACGACGCAACTTGTCAGGAGCGGACGTTAGCTTGCGGTCCCCGATGGGGCAACGCAACCCTTCTTAGTGGTGGCGCCTGAGACCGTCGTCGCGATCCCGAGGAATATCCTGCGGCACGTCGCGCGGAATGGACCTGGTCGACTCGATCTGAATGCGCTCCGGACGTGTCCACGTGGATGCCGGCGGCGGCAGTTCGAGTGGTCGACGTACGTTGCCCATCGACGCACTGCTGGGCTGGAGCCAGCGATGTCCTGTCACCGGTGGCACACCGGAGGTCGGTGGCGGCAGAGGCTGATCGCCGTGTCCGCCCAGATGACGCACTCCACCCGGTGCCGGATCCGGCCGGACCACGACAATCGGCGGGTAATAGGGATAGCCATAGCCGTACGGATAGCCGCCGTATCCGTAGGGGCTGTACCCGTACGGGCCGTATCCGCCGCCATATCCCATGCCGTAGCCGATCATTCCGCTCCAGCCGCCCGGATACCCGTAGCCGGCGCCGCCATAGGGGTAATAGCCGCCGTCCTGATAGTCGATGGACGGCTGCCCATAGTAATAGTCGCCGTTGCCGGCTCGATATCCATAGCCGGTCGCGCAGCCAGCCAGCAGCACAACGGCCATTGCGGGTAGAAGCAGCTTCCTGATCATTGTCGTGCCCCTGTTCGTCTTTGGCGAGCATCCGCCTGACGCTTTGAATCCGTGCTTAACCCAAACGGAATGACGATTCAGGAGCTGAACGCTACAGCAAGTAGTGTGCGTCCGGGACGCTTTCCGCGGCGTCGCAGCCATCGTCACCGGCAGACACGCGTGCGCCTTCAGCCGGCGACAAGTGATCCGGCCTCCGACGCAGGTTGGGTAGCATGACGGACATGGACACTGCCGCCCTGCCGCTACCGACCTTCGACGACGTGCTGTCCGCGGCCGCGCGCATTGCGCCGTATGCCCGTGTGACGCCGGTCCAGCACTCACGCACGCTCAACGCCCTCGCCGGTTGCGAGCTGCATTTCAAGTGCGAACACCTGCAGCGCACCGGCGCGTTCAAGTTCCGCGGCGCGTGCAACGCGGTGTGGTCGCTGCCCGATGCGCTGGCCGCGCGCGGCGTGGTCACGCATTCCTCGGGAAACCACGGCGCGGCGTTGGCACTGGCCGCACGTACCCGTGGCATCGGCTGCCACGTGGTCGTGCCCGACGGCGCTGTCGCGAGCAAACTGGCCGCCATCATCGCCTATGGCGCGACGTTGCATCAGTGCCAAGCCTCGATCCAGGCACGCGAAGAGCGCTGCGCGGCGGTGCAACGCGATACCGGCGCGGTGCTCGTGCACCCCTATACCGACACGCAGGTCATTGCCGGACAGGCGACCGCCGCAATGGAGTTGTTCAACGCCTGCGGCGAACTGGATGCGCTGATTGTCCCCGTCGGCGGTGGCGGACTCGCAGCGGGCTCCGTACTGGCGGCCGCGTCGCTCGCGGCACGCTGTCAGGTGTTTGTCGCC
>JAQGOI010000314.1 GCA_028293685.1 Lysobacteraceae bacterium
TGGCGCAAGGGCGAGAAACTCAAGCGCTTCAATGCGTGGCGCGAAGGCTCGATGCTCGATTACCTGCAGGCATTCGCGCAGGATTTCCCCGCACGTGTCGATGAATACGAAACGCTGCTGACCGACAATCGCATCTGGAAGCAGCGTACGGTCGGCATCGGCGTGGTCTCGCCGGAAAAGGCGCTTGCCTGGGGCATGACCGGCCCGATGCTGCGCGGCTCGGGTGTGGAATGGGACCTGCGCCGGAAGCAGCCTTACGCGAAATATGCCGAGGTCGCATTCGACATCCCTGTCGGCACCAATGGCGACTGCTACGACCGCTACCTTGTTCGCGTAGCTGAAATGCGGCAGTCCGCGCGCATCGTCGAGCAATGCGTTGCGTGGCTCAAGGCCAATCCAGGCCCGGTCATGCTCGACAATTTCAAGGTCGCCCCGCCGTCGCGCGAAGCGATGAAGGACGACATGGAAGCGCTGATCCATCACTTCAAGTTGTTCAGCGAAGGCTACTGCGTGCCCGCCGGTGAAACCTACTGCGCAGTCGAGGCGCCGAAGGGCGAGCTCGGCTGCTACCTGGTATCCGATGGCGCCAACAAGCCGTTCCGGCTGCATATCCGTGCGCCGGGCTTTGCCCACCTGTCGTCGATGGACGAGTTCGTCAAGGGCCACATGCTCGCGGACGTGGTCGCGATGATCGGTACCTACGACGTGGTGTTCGGCGAGATCGACCGATGAGAGCAACCGGAAACTTCGAGGCGGCGCGCAACGTGGATCCGCTGGTCGCGCTGACGGACGCCACACGTGCGCACATCGATCATTGGGCCGCCAAGTTCCCCGCAGACCGCAAGCGCTCGGCAGTGCTCCAGGCCCTGCATGCCGCGCAGGAGCAGAACGGCGGTTGGCTGAGCGACGAGCTGATCGCCGCCGTCGCGAAATATCTCGGGCTGCCCCCGGTTTGGGCGTACGAAGTCGCGACGTTTTATTCGATGTTCGAGACCCATCCGGTCGGTCGCAACAACGTCGCGTTCTGCACCAACATCAGCTGCTGGCTCAACGGCGCCGAATCACTGGTCGCGCACGCCGAGAAAAAACTCGGCTGCAAGCTGGGCGAATCCACCGCCGACGGCCGCATTTTCCTCAAGCCCGAAGAGGAATGCCTTGCTGCCTGTTGCGGCGCGCCGATGATGGTCATCAACGGTCACTATCACGAGAAGCTCGACACCGCGAAGGTGGATGAGCTGCTCGACGGGTTGAAGTAACGCCATGGCGCACGAGCAGACAGCCGGGCCGGTCGGCCCCGCACCGCAGGAGCACAACGTCGTCTACACGACGCTGCACTTCGACACGCCGTGGTCGTACGAAAACTATCTGAAGACCGGTGGTTACAGCGCCTTGCGCAAGATCATCGAAGGCAGGATCGAGCCGGCAGCGGTTGTCGACATGGTCAAGCAGTCGGGCCTGCGCGGGCGTGGTGGCGCGGGCTTTCCTACCGGCCTGAAGTGGAGCTTCATGCCCAAAGGCGCCGGCACCAAATACATCCTGTGCAACTCCGATGAATCCGAACCTGGCACGGCCAAGGATCGGGACATCCTGCGGTTCAATCCGCACGCCGTCCTCGAAGGCATGGCGATCGCCTGCTACGCCACCGGCAGCAGCGTCGCCTACAACTACCTGCGCGGCGAATTCCACCACGAGCCATTCGAGCATCTGGAGCAGGCCACGGCCGACGCTTACAAAAACGGTTGGCTCGGGAAAAACATCCTGGGCAGCGGGCTGGATATAGACATTCACAACGTGCTTGGTGCCGGCGCCTACATCTGCGGCGAAGAGACCGCGATGATGGAATCGCTGGAAGGCAAGAAGGGCATGCCGCGCTACAAGCCCCCGTTTCCGGCGAACTTCGGCCTCTACGGCAAGCCGACGACGATCAACAACACCGAAACCTATGCGTCGGTGCCGGCAATCATCCGCAATGGGCCGGAATGGTTCCTCAATCTCGGCAAGCCCAACAACGGCGGCCCGAAGGTTTTTTCGGTGTCCGGTCATGTCGCACGGCCGGGCAACTATGAAGTCCGGCTGGGCACGTCGTTTGCTGACCTGTTGCAGCTCGCCGGTGGCGTGCGTGGCGGTCATCGACTGAAAGCCGTGATCCCGGGTGGTTCCTCCATGCCGGTGTTGCCGGGCGACACCATGATGGGCTTGACCATGGATTACGACGCGCTGCAGAAAGCCGGATCGGGCCTGGGTTCGGGCGCCGTGATCGTGATGGACGAAACCACCTGCATGGTGCGCGCCTGCCAGCGGATCGCGCGCTTCTATTACGCCGAATCATGCGGCCAGTGCACCCCCTGTCGTGAAGGTACCGGCTGGATGTACCGCATGCTCACGCGCATCGCTGACGGTCAGGCGGTCCTGTCGGACCTGGAGATGCTGAAAGCCGCTGCGGGTCAGATCGAGGGCCACACCATCTGTGCATTCGGCGAAGCCGCCGCGTGGCCCGTGCAGGGCTTCCTGCGGCACTTCTTGCACGAATTCGAATACGCGATCGTCAACAAGCGCTTCCTCGTGGATGACGAGCGTGCCGGTACGGTTGTTGGACGGGTGGCCGCATGAGCGCGCAACCCGTCAACCCCAACCTGCCGCCGGACCACGTCACGGTCTTCATCGATGACGTGGAGCTCGCCGCGCCGAAAGGCTCGATGATCATCCATGCCGCCGACAAGGCCGGCATCCCGATTCCGCGCTTCTGTTACCACGACAAACTGGCGATCGCCGCCAACTGCCGCATGTGCCTGGTGGAAGTGGAAAAGAGCCCGAAGCCGTCGCCGGCTTGTGCCACGCCGGTGATGGATGGCATGAAGATCCATACGCGCAGCGACAAGGCGTTGAAGGCGCAGCGCAACGTGATGGAATTCCTGCTGATCAACCATCCGCTCGATTGCCCGATCTGCGACCAGGG
>JAQGOI010000339.1 GCA_028293685.1 Lysobacteraceae bacterium
CGTTGTCCCCCTCGTCAACCCCTACGGGATCGCGAACACGGTCACCTCCGGCATCGTGTCCGCGGACGGGCGTACAGGGCTGCAGGGGCTGGCCTTCCAGAATTTCATCCAGACCGATGCATCGATCAATCCCCGTAATTCCGGTGGCGCGCTGGTCAACCTGCGCGGCGAACTGGTCGGCATCAACACCGCCAGTTTCAACCCGCAGGGCAGCATGGCCGGCAACATCGGTCTGGGCTTCGCGATCCCGTCCAACCTCGCAGGCGACGTGATGCGCCAGCTGGCGAGCACCGGCCAGGTGAAGCGCGGCAGCCTGGGCATCGACACCCAGACCCTGGACGCACGCCTGGCTTCGGCGCTGCATGTGACGCAACCGACCGGCGCCGTGGTGACCCGTGTGTATCCGGGATCGGCCGGTGCCGCTGCCGGCCTGCAGCCAGGCGACGTGATCCTCAGCGCCAACGGCCAGGCGGTCAGCGATCGCGAATCGCTGCACAATTTCGAGGGGCTGCAGGGCGTCGGCACCCGCGTGGCACTGGACGTGCGCCGCGATGGCAAGCCGCTGCAGGTCACCGCCAGCCTGCGCGAGCAGGCCCGCTCGGTGGACGGCGGGATGCTCGATCCGCGCCTGGCCGGCGCGACCTTCACCGAGCTACCCGAACGTCTGCGGCAGGCTGGCGTCAATGGCGTGCTGGTGGAACGCGTCGCGCGCGGCAGTCGGGCCGCGGGCAACGGCCTGCTGGACGGCGATGTCGTTCTCGCTGCCAACAGCGGCCGCTTCGATGACCTGCCCGGCTTTCGGCTGAGTTTTTCCGATCGCCACGGCAATAACCAGCCGTGGGCTCTCGTGCTGCGCATCGTGCGCGGCAACGTGCAGGGCGACCTGCAGATGCAATGAGGCTGTGCGCGGTTGCGCAGCTGTTTCCCGTCATCGCGCCCGTCGTGATGTCGCCACAAACCCGAGGAGTTCGAACATGAGCAATACATCACCCAACAGCGGCGATACCAATGGTCGCAACATCGCCGCAAGCGACAGCCTGAAGTCCAACCTGGGCGATGCCGGCACGCACCTGAAGCAGGCCGCGGGCCACGCTGGCGTCGCAATCAAGGGCGCCGCGGGCGCTGCCGGCGAGGAACTGAGGCTGGGCAAGGCGCAGGTCAAGTCCGAGCTTGCAGAAACCGCGTTGTCCGGCATCGCCGCCGTAGAGCAGGCCGGTGCGGCCGGTCGCGAGCAGGTCGATCAATTGATGGACAAGGGTCGCGACCTGATCGAAAGCGCCGCCGACCTGATCCGCGAGCGCCCGATCGCGTCGTTCGGGATGGCGTTCGCCACCGGCTGGATCATCGCCAAGCTCGCGCGCAGCAACGACAAGTAAGGCCGGTCGATGGACACGGCCGGCGATGGTGCGGACCACGCTGCCGAGGGCGATCGCCGCGACGAGGGTCGTGACGATGTCCCCGGCATCGAGGCATCGCTGCGCGCGCTCGGCGACACCGGACGCGCGACCTGGAGCGCGGGACGCGACGCCAGCAAGGCGTTCCGGATCCTGCTGGCAGCCGATGTTTCGCTGGCGCGCAGTGCCTTCGGGCGCACGCTGGCGTTTACCGGCGTCGCCATCGCATTTGGCGCATCGGCGTGGCTGCTGCTCATGGCGGCGCTGGTGGCCTGGCTCAGCATCCGCGTTGGGGTAGCCTGGTCGTTGTCGCTTCTGATCACGGCGCTGCTGAGCATCGCAGCCACGGCGGTCGGTGGTTGGCAGGCGATGAGGTACTTCGACCACACACGGATGCAGGCGACACGTCGGCAGCTGGCGCGACTGGGGATCGGCGAGTTGGCGGGCTTCATGCCCGATGCCGGCTCGGGTGCTTCCACCGAAGCGGCCGCGGATCGCGTCAGCGATGCTACCGACGCCAAGCCCGTCAAGAAGGGCCTGGGCGTGGATATCACGCCGCCATGATCCGTCATCTCGCTTCACATTGATGTCGATGACGGCGCAACAGGCCGCAGGGATGCATGCTGATACACACCACAACACAGGTCGTGACATGAGCTTCGAATCCCTGATCGACAAAGTGAAGCAGGCCGAGTCCGCACTCGAAGCCAAGGAGCGCGAGACCGGTGCCGACTGGCGTCAGTTCAAGGCCTCGTGGCAGGCGGCGTGGACGCCGGGCCGGATCGTATCCATCGGCCTGGTCAGCGGTTTCCTGGTCGGCAAGGCGGAGCCGGCCAAGCGCATGGTCCGCGGCAGCGGCGCGCTGCAGATGGTCAGTGCGCTGGCCGGCCTGTTCGCCGGCGGCAGTGCCCAGGCCGCCGCCGGACATGCCGAACACGCTGCGGACAATGCGCAGCAGACCGCAGCGGCGGTCTCTCCGGATGCCGCGTTGACGCAGCCACCGTCCGGGCAACCGATGCACACGCCCGAAGCACTGCGCAACGCGGGAATGCTGTGAGCGCCACCACGGCGGTCCCCGGCGACAGCGACACCATTCGGACGACCACCGGCGAACCTGCACCGGCAGCAATGCCGCTTGTGCAGGAGCCGCTAGCGCCACCCGACATCGAGGTCGTGGAACACAGGGCCGAAGCGACCACTGGATCCCGCCCCCGCCCGCGTGCGTCGACCGCGCTGATGGTGCTGGCCACGCTCGCTGTCGGCTTCACCTTGTACGCGGTGCAGGATCTGTTCCTGCCGGTGCTGCTGGCGATGTTCTTCGCACTGGTCGGCAATCCCATCA
>JAQGOI010000358.1 GCA_028293685.1 Lysobacteraceae bacterium
CGATGCCGGCAACGCTCAAGCATTTTCCGGGACATGGCTCGGTACTCGAAGACACGCACTTTGAAACGGCCGTCGACAACCGCTCGCTGGCTGAAATGAAGGCACTCGATCTGGTTCCGTTCGTTGCAGGCATCGAGGCCAAGGCCGACGCGGTGATGATGGCGCACATCGTCTACCCACGGATCGCACCGGAGCCGGCTGGCTATTCGCCACGCTGGATCAACGAGATCCTGCGCGGCGACCCTGCTTCTGGAGGACTTGGTTTTCGTGGCGTGGTGTTCTCCGACGACATCGGCATGGCGGCGGCTTTTTCCGCCGGCGGCATCAAGGCGCGCGTGGACGCCCATCTGGACGCCGGCTGTGATGTGGTGCTGGTTTGCCATCCGGACCTGGTGGAGGAGTCGTTGGCGGCGGTGCGCGGACGCAGCCTCAACACCGCCGCGCTGATCGGGCTGATCGGACGCGGCGCCATGGGCTGGGACGGGCTGCTCGCACAGACGCGTTACGGCCAAGCGCAGGCGCGCGTTTCCGGTGGCGTTGCGTGACGTTGCCGGTGGATCTGGCCGCGGCACTGGCCAATGCCGAACGCGTGCATGACAGGCTCGTCATCGAGCGCGCCATCGCGCAGATGGCGATCCGGATCCGCAATGACTATGCCGGCGACACGCCGCTGTACCTGACGGTGATGCACGGTGGGTTGCCTTTTGCGGCGCAGCTCGCGCTCGCGCTCGGTGCCTTGAATCTCGACCTGACATTCGACTACGTGCACGCAACACGCTATCGCGGGCAGACCAGCGGACGCGAGCTGCACTGGAAGCACCGTCCGGCGACGCCCCTGCGCGGACGCCGCGTGCTGCTGGTCGACGACATCGTCGACGAGGGCCACACGCTGGCGGCCATCCGCGCCTGGTGTGCCACGGAAGGTGCGCGCGACGTCCGCATTGCTGCGCTGGCCGTCAAGCAACATGATCGCTGCGTGTCGGGATTGCGTGCCGACTATGCCGGCGTGGATGTGCCCGACCGCTATGTGTTCGGCTACGGCATGGACTACCACGAGCAGGGCCGCAACCTGCCGGCGATCTACGCGCTGTGAGCGACGTGCGTATTGGCGGCATCGAGCTCGCCGTGATCGGCGGCACCGGCGTATACGCGCTCGCCGATCTCGCCGACGTGGTAACGCAGTGGCCGCAAACCCGCTATGGCATGCCGTCGGGGCCGCTGCGTATCGGCACGCTCCAGGGTCGTCGCGTCGCGTTTCTTGCCCGGCATGGCGAAGGCCACTCGGTGCCCCCGCACAGGATCAACTACCGCGCCAACCTGGTTGCGCTGCAGATGGCCGGCGTGCAACGCGTACTGGCGCTGAACACGGTCGGCGGCATTACCGACAGCTGCGTGCCGGGTGCGCTGGTGTGTCCGGACCAGCTGATCGACTACACCTGGGGCCGCACCGCCACACTCAGTGATGATGCAGGCGGCGATGTCCTGCACGTGGATTTCGGCGAGCCGTATACACGCGCGTTGCGCGCCGAGATCCTGGCTTCCGCACGTCGCGCCAAGGTGGCGATGGTCGATGGTGGTTGCTACGGCGCGACGCAGGGCCCGCGACTGGAAACCCGCGCGGAAATCGCCCGGATGCGGCGCGACGGTTGCGACCTGGTCGGCATGACAGGGATGCCCGAGGCGGGTCTCGCCCGGGAATTGGGGCTCGATTACGCCTGCATCGGCATCGTTGCGAACTGGGCGGCGGGCGCTGGCCCTGACGCCGACGAGGTGATCACGCTCGAAGACGTTCTGGCCACGGTCGCCACCGCGACCGCCGACGTCGCGCGGGTGCTGGGCGCGCTGCTGGGCGGCTGATCTCCAGCAATTCGAAACGAGCGACCCGCATGCGCTACCTAGCAAGCGCGCGAAGCTGTTCGATGCTGTCGGCATCGGGTGGCTGCTTGTCGTGGCGCCAGCGCAGGATGCGTGGAAACCGGACTGCGAGTCCCGACTTGTGCCGCGCGCTGCGATTGACGGCCTCGAAGCCGAGCTCGAACACATGCCTTGGCGGCAGCGATCGAACCGGCCCGAAGCGCTGCAGCGTGTTCGCGCGGATCCACTGGTCGAGCGACAGGATCTCCCGGTCGTCGAGGCCCGAATACGCCTTGGCGATCGGCACCAGCGCATCGCCGTCCCAGACTCCGAACGTATAGTCCGTGTAGAGCGTGCTGCGTCGGCCGTGACCCGATTGCGCGTAGAGCAATACCGCGTCGATCGTCAGCGGGTCGATCTTCCATTTCCACCAGTCGCCGCGACGCCGGCCGGCCTGATACGGCGAAGACAGCCGCTTGAGCATCAAGCCCTCGACGCCTCGGGTGCGGGCATCCAGGCGTGATGCTGCGGCCTGCTCCCAGCTGTCGGCCCGGATCGACGGCGACAGTGCGATGCGCAGATCGGCGTGTTCCTCCACTACGCGCTGCAGAAGCGTGCGGCGCTCGGACAACGGACGTTGACGCAGGTCGACGCCATCCAGCTCCAGCAGGTCGTATACCTGCAGCCGCACGGGCGCCTGCGCCAGGGTCTTCGGCCCCGGCCTGCGTCGCTGGATGCGTGTCTGCAAAGCGCCGAAGGGCAGCGGCGTGTCACCGTCGCGCCATGCCAGCAGTTCGCCATCGATGACGCAGCCCTGTGGCAGCGTTGCGGCCGCAGCTTCGATTTCGGGGAAGCGCCCATCCAGCCGCTCCTCGCCACGCGACCACAGCGCGACGCCACCAGCGCGGCGAATGAGTTGCAGCCGGATGCCATCCCATTTCCACTCCACTAGCCAGTCATGGATGTCGCCCAGGGCCTCAGGCTCGGTCTCGAGCGGCGAGGCCAGGAAGAACGGATACGGTTGTTCGCGGTCGCTGGGCAGCGCGTGGGTGGACAACAGGTCGCGCAGGAATGCCGGGGACGGTGTCCATGCACCGAGCATGCGTTGTGCGATCAAGGCGATGTCCACGCCAGACGACTCCGCCAGCGCCTGCTGCACCAGGCGCTGCGAAACGCCAACACGCAGCGCGCCCGTCAACAGCTTGTTGAATACCAGGCGCTGGTCGAAATCCAGTGTGCGCCAGGCCGCCACGACGACGGCGCGACGCAGCTCGACGTCGAGTCCGGCAACCGGCAGGAGTCGCTGCTCGATCCAGTCGGACAACGGCACGTCGTCGGCACTCTGAACGGGATCATCAAGCAACAGCGCGAGCGTTTCGGCAAGGTCGCCAACGTGATCGTGGCAATCGTCGACAAGCCAGTCGGCAAGCCCGCTTTCGCCGACGCCCCAGTCGCGCAATTCACGGGTGTTTGCGATCTTGCGCGAGCCGCCACCAGCGAGCTTCCCGCCGGATAGCAGCCACAGTGCCCACGCGGCGTCAGCGGGCGGCGTCGCGCGGAAGTACGCGATGAGCGCCGCGCGCTTGTCGAGCGTCGCCGTGCTGGCGTCCAGTTCGCGATAGAGCGCGGCGAAGCGTTTCATGGACCGGATCCGCCGTCAGTCATCGCCGCCGAACCCGGTGCGAAACGCTTCGGCGTCCAGCCCGTCCTCACACAGGGCGCGCACGATCGCATCGGTATTCCCGTGCGTGGCAATGACGCGTCGCGCGCCGGTGTCGTGCACTGTCTGGATCAATGCGGGCCAGTCGGCGTGGTCCGATACCACGAAGCCGCGATCGTAATTGCGTCGTCGCCGGTTGCCGCGAATGCGCATCCACCCTGACGCAAACCCATGCTGTGCGCCGCGGAATCGCCGCATCCACGGGCTGCCGGCGGCGGATGGCGGTGCCAGCACCAGTTCACCGGCGTAGTTCTTTTTTGTCCAGGGTTCGGCAACGGCGTGTGTTTCCAGCATCGGCACGCCGCAATCGCGATACACGCGCACGCCCGCAGCGATGGTGCCGTGCAGCAGGGCAGGGCGGTCAGTCAGCTTGCCAAGTTCGGCGAGCAGCCGTTGTGCCTTTCCCAGCGCATAGCAGAACAACACGGCCGTTTCGCCGCGGGCTTCGCACTGCTGGCGCCAGTCGATGATGTCCTGTGCGACGGCGGCTGTATCGGGCCAGCGATATACCGGCAGGCCGAACGTGGCTTCGGTGATGAAGACGTCGCACGTTACGACTTCGAACGGTGCGCACGTCGGATCGGGTTGTCGCTTGTAGTCGCCGGAAACGACCCAGACCTCCCCGCCGACCTGGATGCGCACCTGTGCCGAACCCAGCACGTGGCCGGCAGGATGCAGCGACACGGTCGCGTCACCGAGTTGAAACGACTCGCCGTATTCGCGAGGGTAATAGCGTTGTTCGCCCAGCCGCCAGAACAGGATCGGCAGGCCATCGCGGACCGCGTGATATTCACCCATGCCGGGGCGCGCGTGGTCGCCATGACCATGGGTGATGACGGCGCGCGGCACCGGCAGCCAGGGATCGATATGGAAATCACCCGAAGGGCAGTAGAGGCCTTCCGGGCGCAGAACGACCAGGTCGCCCGCCCGACCGCCGTGCGCGCCCTCGCGAAACTGGTCGCGCTGCCACTTCGGAATGCTGTCGGCCAGATGTGGATGCGGCATCGGCCAAGTGTGTCGGCGCCGCTGTGCAGGGCGCGGCAAGCGTGCCCATGCGTTCCTGACCCCGCTGTCCCCAGCGATCGACTACCGCGTTGCCCAGGTGGCGAAAGCGAGCCACGCTGCAGTCCCCGACAAGGCCAGGCGCAGCGGCCACGACACGATGATGAGCAGCGCGCCCCAGCCGAAAGCCGGATGCAGGCGGCGGTTGTGCACGGTGTCGTAAGCCACGCAGGCGATGACGATGACAATCGTCGTCATGAAAAAGGCCGGTATTCCCGCGGCGTGGAACGGCGGGATCGGGATGCGCGCGATGGCCGCCGTCAGTATCCCCACGCAGGACAGCAGCATCAGTCGCTTGTGGATGTCGCTGCGCCGACGGAACCAGAGGCCTGCACCGACCAGCAATGCGAACACGGTCATGTCGCCCAGCGGAACCACTAGGAAGACCAGCGGCGGAGGACCTGGCGAGTGGCCGAGTCGGGCCGCCACGATCGCCGTCGTCGTCCCCATCGCCAGCACGGCGAGCGCGAGCAGCGCGCCCACCACGCCCACCCGGCGGTGGAGATCCCGCCGTCCGCTGGCAATCAGGCGAACCTGGATCAGGAACAGCACGAACCAGGACGACATCACCAAACCATGAGCCTGCTGCAGGAGGCTGAGCGGCGGCGTGCCGAAGGCGAGCTTCAGGTAATAAGTCTTGGCGAATCCGGCAAAAACGACCAGCAGCGCGATCAGCGCGCCGATCGTGTACAGGCGACGCTCGGAATCGCGACGGACGGGCGGCATTGCCATGGGCTGACCTCGAGACGGACTCTCAACGGTAACGGCAAGGCAGATGCCTTGCGGCCATTCAACGACGCGCGTCAATCCAGGAATTGCAGTTTTGCCAACTCCGAATACAGGCCGCCCTCGGCCATCAATGCATCGTGGGTGCCTTCGGCGACGATGCGCCCACGGTCCATGACCACGATGCGATCTGCGCGCAAAACCGTCGCCAGACGGTGGGCGATCACCAGTGTCGTGCGGCCGGCCATCAGGTTCTCGAGCGCGTGCTGGACGGCGCGTTCGCTCTGCGCATCCAGTGCCGATGTCGCCTCGTCGAGCAGCAGGATGGGCGCGTCCTTCAGCAGAGCGCGGGCGATGACGATGCGTTGCTGCTGGCCGCCGGACAGGCGCGCGCCCCGTTCGCCCAGCTCGCTGGCAAAACCCTCCGGCAATGCATCGAGAAAGCCAGCGGCTTCAGCGGAATGCGCGGCGGCACGCAACTCGGCATCCGAAGCATCCAGGCGGCCATAGCGGATGTTGTCGGCCGCGGTGGTCGCAAAGATCGTCGGCGACTGCGGCACGAGCGCGATCGCATCGCGCAGTTCGGCTGGATCGAGCGTGCGCACGTCGACGCCATCGACCGATACCACGCCTGTCTGTGGATCATGGAAGCGCAGCAGCAGGGAAAACACGGTGCTCTTGCCGGCACCGGACGGCCCGACCAGGGCCACGGTTTCGCCCGGTTGCACATGCAGCGTGAACGCATCGATCGCGGGCAGGTCCGGACGCATCGGGTAATTGAACGTGACGGCCTCGAACGCGATCACGCCACGCAACGGGCGCGGCAGCACCTGCGGATGGGCTGGCGCAACGATGCCCGACGTCTGTTGAAGCAGTTCATTGATCCGGCCCATGCCACCAGCGGCGCGCTGGACCTCGTTCCAGACTTCGGCGAGGGCGCCGATCGAGCCGCCGCCGATCAATGCGTAGAACACGAATTGCGCCAACGTGCCGCCAGTAATGCGCCCGGCGACCACGTCGTGCGCACCGGACCAGAGCACGAGCGTGAACGCGCCGAAGATCAGCGTGATCGCGACCGCGGTCACCAGCGCCTGCGCTCGGATGCGCTTGCGTGCGGTGGCGACGGTGCGTGCGACGGCATCGCCGAAACGTCCGCGCTCGTAGGGCTCGCGTGCATGCGCCTGTACCGTGCGCACCGCACCGAGGGTTTCACTGGCCAGCGCATTGGCATCTGCGACGCGATCCTGGTTGGCGCGAGATACCCCGCGCACGCGGCGGCCGGCGAACACGATTGGCAGCACCGACAGGGGGATGCCGAGCAGCGCATAAGCGGCCAGGTGCGGGCTCGTCACGAACAGCATGACAAAGCTGCCGACGACCGTGACCAGGCTGCGCAGTGCGACCGACATGCTCGAACCGACCACGCCGCGCAGAAGTTCGCTGTCGGCGGTGAGGCGCGAGACCAGTTCGCCGCTGCGATTGCGTTCGTGGAAGCCCATGTCCAGTGCGATCAGGCGCTCGTAAAGCCGCTGCCGCAGATCGGCGACCACCCGCTCGCCGAGCATCGAGACGAAGAAAAATCGTGCCGCCGTCGCCAGGGCCAGGACCACCGCAACCATGAACAGCTGCAGGAACGCGCGATCGATCGCCGCGCCACCGCCGCTCGCGAACCCCTGGTCGATCATCTTGCGGAATGCGACAGGCAGGCTCAGGGTCGCGGTCGACGAGCAGGCCAGGGCAAGCAGCCAGGCAATGAACAAACCGCGGTGTGCCCTGACAAAGGGCCACAGCGCACGCAGGCTGCCGATGGGAGCCTTGGAAGGGGTCGTTTCAGTCATCCGTTCATGATGAACGTTCGCGCCGCGCTGCGCGACTGCTACAGCTGGCGACGATGCGTCAGCCAGCACTTGTCTTCGGCTGCGCCAACGCCTGCACACGGTTGCGGGTCGCATCACGCAGTTGATCCGTGAATGCCTCGACGAGGTCCTGCGGCACGGCCAGACGCATGCGCAGGCCATTGCTGTCGAAGGCTTCCTGCAACACCCGTGCGCCGTGTGCCTGCATGGCCGCATGAACCGCGCCGATGTCATCGAACCGCGCATGCACGTGGAGCTCGAACAGGATCACCAAGGGGCGGCGCGCTGCGGATTGCAGGCATTGCGCGGCGGCTCCGCCGTAGGCGCGCACCAGTCCGCCAGCGCCAAGCTTGATGCCTCCGAACCAGCGCGCCACGACCGCCACCACGGCATCCAGCCCTTGCCCGTCGATGGCGGCGAGGATCGGTCGACCGGCCGTACCCGACGGCTCGCCATCGTCGCTGGAGCGGTATTGATCGCCGATCCGGTAGGCCCAGCAGTTGTGCGTGGCGTCGGGGGCGCTCGTAGCGGCAATGAACGCCAATGCCTCGTCGATGGATTCAACGTGGGCCGCGCTGGCCACAAACCGGCTTTGGCGCAAGACCATCGTGTGCGTGGCCATTGCGGCAAGCGTGTCGCTCACTGCAGCGTGCGCAGGTCTGCAGGAAGCTGGTAATCCGGATAGCGCTGGGTGAATGCACGAAGGCTCTGACGAGCATCGCCAAGGTCGCCCCCGTCGACGAGCGCACGGATGCGTTCCAACCACGCGTCACGCACCGTCGGTGCGTCGGCCGTCGCCGGAGGCACGTCATCGATCGGTTCGTCGCCGAATCCCGCAGGCGCCGCTCCATCGCGCGCCAGGTCGGCTTCGTTGCTGTCGTCCGCGGCCGGATCCGGCACCTGTGTGGTGGCAGCGCGTGCAGCGGGCAATTGTCCTTGCGAGGTGTTTCCTGCATCGGGAACAGGAGGGGGATTGGCTGGTGGCACAGCCGCGCTTTTGGCTGCGGGCGTGGGCGCCGGGACGCCTTCGGATTCGAAAGTTGCGATCCGGTTGTTCGCATCCGCTGGTGGATGCTTCACCACGGCACGGGCACCAGCCCGGGGCGACGGACCGACGCTGGCGGGCGCGGTGGTGATCTGAATGGGGGGCGGCGTTGATTGTGCGACGCCGACCGACCCGGGCGGTGCGGTCAAGGCGGCTGGTGGCCGGTGCGTTGGCTGCGAGGCGGTCGACTGCCTGCCTTGCAGTGACGGTCGCAGCTGCCAAGCGACCGCGAGGGCGATCGACGCCACGCAGAGTGCAGCCAACCACCATCGCCAGCGGCCTCCGGAGGTGGGCCTGGTTGCGGACCGAGCCCGCGTGGGAACGGCATGCGACAGCCGCTGGCCTTCGCCAGTCGTCGACGGAGCGGGTGGAGTCGTGATCATCTGCGCTGCCATCGTATCGGTCGCGACATTGAAAAGACGTGCTCGCGTTCGAAGCGGGCCCTCGCGCGCCGCGATCTCCAGAAAACGTGATATTGCTCGACAGCATCCGGTGGAGTTCCCGCTGCCCAGCCTGCGCGCGCTATCCTCCCCCCATGAGCAGGGGAACGATCGTTGCCCATGACGGCGCCCGTTTGCGGTCCGCCATCCGTGAGGCACCCGTGGGGACGGGACAAGCTGGGCCTCCAGCAACGGAAGCCGATGGTCTGGCCGACGCGCTGGCGGGCACCTTGCCGGCCGGTTCCAAGGTCGTCGTGCGCTGGCGCAACGCCGATACCGGCGAGGGCCAGTCGGC
>JAQGOI010000360.1 GCA_028293685.1 Lysobacteraceae bacterium
GATCAGGATGAAGGCACGATCGGCCGAGCGCAGTGCATTGACACCGGCGGCGACGTTCTTCAGCGCATCGAGGTCCAGGCCCGAGTCCGTCTCATCGAGGATGGCGAGCCTGGGTTCGAGCACGGCCATCTGGAAAATCTCGTTGCGCTTTTTCTCTCCGCCGCTGAATCCCTCATTGACGCCGCGCTGCAGCAGGCTGTCGTCCAGGTGCAGCACCGCCAGCTTGGTACGGACGAGCTTGAGGAACTGCATGGAATCCAGCTCCGTCTCGCCCCGTGCCTTGCGCTGTGCGTTGAGTGCCGAACGCAGGAAATACGTGTTGTTGACGCCCGCGATCTCGACCGGATACTGGAAGGCAAGAAAGACGCCCGCAGCCGCGCGCTGTTCCGGTGCGAGCGCAAGCAGATCCGTGTCCGCGAATGTCACAGAGCCCGCGGTGATCTCGTAGCCGTCGCGCCCGGCGAGCACGTTGCCAAGCGTCGATTTTCCCGCGCCGTTGGGACCCATGATCGCGTGCACTTCACCCGGTTCCACCCGCAGCGAAAGGCCCTTGAGGATTTCACGACCTGCAACGCGGACGTGAAGGTTGTCGATGTTCAGCATCTTCGATTCTCTATTGAGCCCCGCTCCCGGCGGGAGGGGGTGGGGCGATTTCGCACAGTTGCGCTCATCCGCCTTCGGCACCTTCTCCCGCAAGCGGGAGAAAGACGATCATCTATCCCACCGCGCCTTCAAGGCTGACTTCCAGCAGTTTCTTCGCCTCGACCGCGAATTCCATCGGCAACTCCCGGAACACCTGCTTGCAGAAGCCGTCCACGATCAAGGACACCGCGTCTTCTTCCGAAAGCCCGCGCGAGCGGCAGTAGAACAGCTGGTCGTCGGAAATCTTCGACGTCGTCGCCTCATGCTCGACCGTCGCCGATGGATGCTTGACCTCGATGTAGGGAAAGGTATGCGCGCCGCAGCGCTTGCCGATCAGCAGCGAGTCGCACTGCGTATGGTTGCGCGCGCCTTCGGCGCTGCGTTCGATCTTCACCAGGCCGCGATAGGAATTCTGGCCGCGTCCGGCGCTGATACCTTTGCTGACGATCTTGGATTTGGTGCGCTTGCCGACGTGGATCATCTTGGTTCCGGTATCGGCCTGCTGGCAATGATGCGTCAATGCCACGGAATGGAATTCCCCGACGGAATCGTCGCCAAGCAGCACGCAGCTGGGGTATTTCCAGGTGATGGCCGAACCTGTCTCGACCTGCGTCCAGCTGATCTTGCTGCGCGCACCGCGGCATTCACCGCGCTTGGTGACGAAGTTGTAGATTCCGCCGCGCCCTTCCTCGTCGCCGGGATACCAGTTCTGCACGGTCGAATACTTGATGTCGGCATCGTCGAGCGCCACCAGTTCGACCACGGCGGCATGCAGCTGGTTTTCGTCACGCATCGGCGCGGTACAGCCTTCGAGGTAGGAAACCTGGCTGCCTTCCTCGGCGATGATCAGCGTCCGCTCGAACTGCCCGGTATTGATCGCGTTGATGCGGAAATAAGTGCTCAGCTCCATCGGGCAGCGCACGCCCCGGGGTATGAAGACGAAGCTGCCATCGGAGAAGACCGCGGAATTCAGTGCCGCGAAATAGTTGTCGCCGGTCGGCACGACGCTGCCCAGGTATTGGCGGACGAGATCGGGCTGTTCACGGATGGCCTCGGACATCGAGCAGAAAATGACGCCCTTGTCGGCCAGTTGTTTGCGGAAGGTCGTGCCGACGGACACCGAGTCGAACACGGCATCGACCGCAACGCCCGCGAGTTTTGCGCGTTCGTGCAGCGGTACGCCGAGCTTCTCGTAGGTGTCGAGCAGCTCCTGCGGCACGTCATCGAGCGACGCGTATTTCGCCTTGGGCGCGCTGTAATAGCTCAACGCCTGGAAGTCGATCGGAGCGATGCGCAGTTTCGCCCAATGCGGCACGGGCATGGTGAGCCAGTGGCGATAGGCGGCCAGCCGCCAATCCGTCATCCATTCGGGTTCTTCCTTCTTCGCCGACAGCGCCCTGATGATCTGCTCGCTCAACCCGGGGGGCAGGGAGTCGGACTCGATGTCGGTCACGAACCCGGCGTCGTAACGCCGGCCGAGCTGTTCGATGATGCCGGCGTTTTCGATCGCAGTAACGTCGCTGGTCATGGCCGGTCCTCAGGCCACGGCAAGCGTTGCCGGAATCGATTTGCCGCGCAGGCGAGGCGGCGGCGCCAGCATCTGCGCCAGCGTCACCGAGCGCAGGGCATCGGCCACGACGTCGTTGATGCGGCGCCAGTTGGCACGCACGCCACACGAGTGCTCGATACCGCACGCGCCGCCATGCAGGCTGCACTCGGTCATGCCCAGCGGGCCCTCCATTGCTTCGACCACATCGATCAGCGAAATATCGCTTGCTGGGCGAGCCAGGCGATAGCCGCCGTGCGCGCCGCGAAACGCCGAAACCAGCCCGGCTTGGGCCAGCGGTTTGAGCAATTTCGCGACGGTCGGGATCTCCAGCCCGGCGTGCTCGGCAAGCTCCGGGGCGCTGAGCACCAGGTCGGGCCGCGCGGCCAGGGCAGTCAGCACGACAGTGGCGTAATCGGTGAGTTTGGTGACACGCAGCATGGCTGGTCTCGATAGCGTACCGAAATTGTACTGTTTCGGCCGCCGGGCGCCAAGCCCGCGGTGACTGCTGGTCGACGAACGTACAGCGGCCTCGAAGCGCTGGGCCGCCACGGCGCCCGACCCTTGGTCCCCATGGCGATTCGACACCGCTTCGAGCGTGCAAACAGGTTCGGAATTCAGCGGCCAATGTACAGCCGCTCATGGTGGTTCGGCGTTTTGCCGTGGCGGCACGACGGCCATCCGGGCGACAATGATGCAACGACAACGCAATCTGGAAGATTCAATGCCCCGCAAGATCGCCGCACGCAAGTCCGCCATCCACGGCAATGGCGTTTTCGCGCTTCTGCCGATTGCCAAAGGCGAACGCATCATCGAATACAAGGGCAAGCGACGCACGCACCAGGAGGTCGACGAGGGCGACAGCGGCGACGCCGACAGTGGGCATACCTTCCTGTTCACGCTCAACGACGACTACGTCATCGATGCCAACTTTTCCGGCAATACGGCACGCTGGATCAATCACAGCTGCAAGCCCAACTGCGAAGCGGTGCTGGACGAGAACGAGGACAGTCCAAAAAAGTCCCGTGTCTTCATCGAAGCGCGGCGCGCCATCAAGCCGGGGGAAGAGCTGACTTACGACTACGGCATCACACTTGAGGAGCCGCACACCGCCCGCCTGAAGAAGATATGGGCCTGCCGATGTGGCGCGAGCAACTGTTCGGGAACGATGCTCAAGCCAAAAGCAGCCGCGAAACCGGAAAAAAAGACCGTGAAAAGGGCACGCAAAGCCTGACTGTGCGTTACGGCGATACGTGTCGCCGTACTGCCGCGGGATCATTGCAAAGTCTAAGTTCCGCATCGTCGTGAGTCCTGGGACTGCGAGACGCGCAGCACTTCCGCCGCGCGCCGAGCGTCCATGCACCCGCTTGCGATCGACTTATCGGCCTTGCGATGCGCCATCCCTGCAAAAGGTTGCCATGACTTTCGTCAGTCGGTAATTCCGGCTTCAACCGCTAACCTGCGTGGGCCAATCCGG
>JAQGOI010000011.1 GCA_028293685.1 Lysobacteraceae bacterium
AAAGGCGGTGAACATTGAGCCTAATGCGAAGGCCGCGCCCCACGCCGCCTTGCCGCGCGTGGCCTTGAACCGGAACTCGAACGCGACACCACGAAAGATCAAGGCAATCAGCATCAGCAGCACCGGCAGGTACAGCGACGACAGCAGCAGCGCATACGCCTTGGGAAACGCCGCCATCAAACCGGCGCCCCCAAGCACGAGCCAGGTCTCGTTGCCATCCCAGATCGGCGCTGCGGTGTTCATCATGTGATCGAGCTGGTGCTCGTCCTCGGCGAACGGGGCCAGGATGCCCAGGCCCAGGACGAAGCCGTCGAGCAATACGTACATCAGCACGCCGAAGCCGATGACCCCGAACCAGAGCACCGGCAACACGATCGCGGCGGTCATGCGCGCGCCCCCGCACCATCGACATGGTCGTCAGGCATCGACAGTGGCCGCGCCGGGGTTTTGGTACCGCCCTGCGTGTCCTTCGGCGGCTGTTTCACCGGGCCGACGCGGAACAGCTTGAGCAGATACCACAGCCCCGAGCCGAAGATGATCGCGTACACGCACGCATACACGATCAGCGAGGCGAGCACGCTGCCGGCACCGATGTTCGGGCTCACGGCATCGGCGGTGCGCAGCAGTCCGTAGATGACGTATGGCTGTCGCCCTATTTCGTTGACATACCAGCCCGACAGCAATGCGACGAATCCCGCGGGCAGCATCGCGTTCCAGCCGGCCAGCAACCAGCGCGATTCGAACAGTGCCTTTGCCCGCCACGCCCACAGCGACGCGAACGCCAGCAGCAACATCAGCATGCCCAGGCCCACCATCACCCGGAACGCGTAGAACACCGGCATCACCGGCGGTCGTTCCTGCGGTGCGATGTCCGACAGCGGCTTGATCCGACCATTCCAGGTATGCGTGAGGATCACGCTGCCCAGGCGTGGCAATGCCAGCTCGTAGTCGTTGCGCTCTGCCTGCGCGTTGGGTACGCCGAACAACACCAGCGGCATGCCGGTCGTGCCCGCGTCGTCACGCCAGTGCCCTTCGATCGCCGCGAGCTTGGCCGGCTGGTACCTGCCGACTTCCAGCCCGTGCAGGTCGCCGACCACGATCTGCAGCGGCACCGAGATCGCCGCGAAGGCAACCGCCAGTTTCAACATCCGCGTCGCCGCATCGATGTGCACCTTGCGCCGCAGATACCAGGCGCTGATGCCACCGACGACGAAACACGTTGTGATGAACGCGGCGAGGACCATGTGCGCGAGCCGATACGGGAACGACGGATTGAAGATGATCGCCCACCAGCTGGCGGGTTCGAAAATGCCGTTGACGATCGTGTAACCCTGCGGTGTCTGCATCCAGCTGTTGGCGGCGATGATCCAGAACGTGGAGATCAGCGTCCCCAGTGCGACCATGCACGTTGCGAAGAAGTGCAGCTTGTCCGACACGCGTTTCCAGCCGAACAGCATCACGCCGAGGAATGTCGCTTCCAGGAAAAACGCGGTCAGCACCTCGTACGACAGCAACGGACCCAGGATGTTGCCGGCGCGGGCACTGAGCACGGCCCAGTTGGTGCCGAACTGGAAGCTCATGACGATGCCCGATACGACGCCCATGCCGAACGACACGGCGAAGATCTTCAGCCAGAAGAAATAGACGTCGCGCCAGAGGTCGTCGCGCGTGCGCAGCCAGCGCCATTCGACGAAGGCCAGCCAGTTGGCCAGGCCAATCGTGAACGCAGGAAAAAGGATGTGGAACGAGATGACGAAACCGAACTGGATCCGTGACAGGAGCAGCGGCGACAGCATTGACGCATCCACAAGCTTCTCCGCGACGCGGGGCAGGCGCCGCCGCGCGCAGTGTGCGCCGGGTCCCAAGCCCGCTGCAAAGCCAGGCATTACGGCAACGCACGCCACCGGGACGGCGAACCGGCTGCTAACCTGCGCAGCTCATCCTCAGAGCCACGCCCGATGCGCCCTTTGCTCCCACTTTTCATCGCACTGTTGCTCACCACCGCGGCCGATACCGCGACGGCGGCAACGCCGCTGACGCTGGAACAGATCATGGCCGATCCGGACTGGATCGGGCCGCCGGTGGAAGACGCGTGGTGGGCATGGGACGGCCGCAGCGTGCAGTACCAGCTCAAGCGCGATGGCGCGACCATCCGCGATACGTGGCAGCAAACGATCGATGGCAATGGTGCCGCATCGCGCGTCGACGGCGTCGCACGTGCGCAACTCGATGGCGCGCGACCCGCCTATGACGCCGCGCACGCACGCATGGCCTTCATCCGCAATGGCGACGTGTTCGTTCGCGACCTGCGCAGCGGCGCGTTGACGCAACTCACGCGCAGCAACGACGAGGAAGCCCTGCCGCAATGGTCGAGCGACGGCGGCCTGGTCTGGCGCGTCGCCAACGACTGGTTCCGCTGGACCGCACGCGACGGCGTCCAGCAGGCCGCGACCGTCAAGGCGGAAAAAGATCCGACCGCACCCGCCAAAGCCGACCCGCTGCGCGATCACGCGCTGACCTTGATGGCGACGTTGCGCGACGACAAGGCACGACGCGACGCCGCCCAGGTGCAGGAGCACACCTGGCGCACGACCGACCCGACCCGCGCACCGCCATCGGCGTACCTGGGCGACGATGTGGACATCGCCGACAGCGCGATGTCGCCCGACGGGCATTGGCTGCTGGTGGTGACCACCGCCAAGGGCGCCGACGCCGGTGCATCGGCAAAACTGCCGCAATACGTGACCGAATCGGGCTATGTCGAGGTCAAGGAAGGCCACACGCTGGTCGGCCGCAATGCGCCATTGCCGCACACGTTGTGGCTGATTGATACGGCAGCGGGGGAAGCACGCAAGGTCGCTTTCGACACGCTCCCGGGCATCGACACCGATCCGCTCGCAGCGCTGCGCAAGGCTGCCGGCAAGGATCCGCTGAAAGGCCATCGCGATGTCCGCATCGAAACCGACGGCGACGGCAGCGGGCCGGCCATCCACTGGAGCGCCGACAGCCGCAACGTCGCCGTGCTGGTCCGCGCGGTCGACAACAAGGATCGCTGGCTGGCGACCGTCGACACCGCCAGTGCAACCCTGCGTGCGCGCCATCACCTGCATGACGACGCCTGGATCGGATGGAACTTCAACGACTTCGGCTGGATGACGGACAACCGGACGATGTGGTTGCTGTCCGAGCAATCCGGCTGGTCGCAGCTTTACCTGGAGGACGGCGGCAACGTGCGGCCGTTGACCTCGGGTCGCTGGGAAGCATCGCAACCGCGCCTGTCCGCCGACGGGCGCCGCTTCTACTTCCTGTGCAACCGCGCGCAACCGGGCAATTACGAAGTCTGCGCGGTGGATGCCAACGGCGGCGCGGTGCGCGAAGTCACGGCGCTCGATGGCGTCGAGAGTTTCTCCGAATCGCCCGACGGTTCGCACCTGCTGGTGTCCTATTCGGGCAGCTACCTGCCGACGCAGCTGGCGGTCGTCCGCATCGATGGCAGCGCCGCGCGCACGCTGACCGATACGCGCAAACCCGCGTTCAAGGCGATCGACTGGATCGCGCCGCGGTTCGTGCAGGTTCCCAGCCGCCACGGCGCTGGCGTGGTCTGGGGCAAATTCTACGGACCGGCATCGCCGCAACCAGGAGTACGGCATCCGATCGTGATGTTCGTGCACGGCGCCGGTTACACGCAGAATGTCCATGCGCGCTATCCGTACTATTTTCGCGAGCAGATGTTCCACAACCTGCTGGTGCAGCACGGCTACATCGTGCTCGACCTGGACTACCGCGCATCCGAAGGCTATGGCCGCGACTGGCGCACGGCGATCTATCGCAACATGGGGCATCCGGAGCTTGAGGATTATCTGGATGGGCTGGACTGGCTCGTCGCCAACGAGCAGGGCGACCGCGACCACGCCGGCATTTATGGCGGCAGCTACGGCGGCTTCATGACGCTAATGGCGCTGTTCCGCGAGCCTGGCGTGTTCAAGGCTGGCGCCGCCCTGCGTCCGGTGTCGGACTGGACGCTGTACAACCATGAGTACACATCCAACATCCTCAACACGCCCGACCTCGACGTCGCCGCGTACAAGCGCTCCTCGCCGATCGAATACGCCGGGGGGCTGCAGGATCCACTGCTGATCGCGCACGGCATGCTCGACGACAACGTGTTCTTCAAGGACTCGGTGGATCTCAGCCAGCGACTGATCGAACTGCACAAGCAGCGCTGGAGCCTGGCGCCGTATCCCATGGAGCGGCATTCATTCGAACATCCCGACGCATGGCTGGACGAATTCCGGCGGATCGACGCACTGTTCGACGCCAATCTGAAATGACCGACTTCGACGCCGTCCGCGCTTATCTGTCTGCGTTGCAGGGGCGACTGTGCGACGCATTGGAAACCGTCGATGGCGGAGCACGCTTTGGCGCCGACGCGTGGACGCGCGAGGAAGGCGGCGGCGGCTGCACGCGGATCCTTCGCGACGGTGGTGTCTTCGAACAGGCGGGCGTCGGTTTTTCCGACGTGTCCGGCACCACGCTGCCGCCGTCGGCGAGCGCCGCGCGTCCCGAGCTGGCTGGCGCCTCGTGGCGCGCCGTGGGCATGTCGCTGGTGCTTCACCCGCACAATCCCTACGTCCCGACCACGCACGCCAACGTGCGTCATTTCCAGGCGACGCGCAATGGGCAAACGGTCGCGTGGTGGTTCGGCGGCGGTTTCGACCTGACGCCGTTCTATCCATTCGATGAGGACGTACGGCATTGGCATCGCACGGCGCACCGCCTGTGCCAGCCGTTCGGCGAGGAGCGCCACGCCGCGCACAAACGCTGGTGCGACGATTACTTCCGGCTCAAGCATCGCGACGAAGCGCGCGGTGTGGGTGGCCTGTTCTTCGACGACCTGCATACCGACTTCGACGACGACTTCGCCTACCTGCGCGCCGTCGGTGACGGATTCCTCGACGCTTACCTGCCGATCGTCGAACGGCGCAGGCGGACGTCCTTCGGCGATCGCGAACGGCAGTTCCAGCTCTACCGGCGCGGACGCTATGTCGAGTTCAACCTCGTGCACGACCGCGGCACGCTGTTCGGACTGCAGTCGGGTGGGCGCACCGAGTCGATCCTGATGAGCCTGCCGCCACTGGTGCGTTGGGAATACGGTTACCAACCACCGCCAGGAAGCCCCGAGGCCGGGTTGCAGGCCTACCTGCAACCGCGCGACTGGCTGCAGGAGTAGCGGGCGCCTGTTGAGTCAGATGCATGCACTCAGGTGCGCGCGCTCACCGGCGGCTTGCGTTCGGGAAACTCCGAGCGTTCGCCATCGTTCATCACGAAACTAATCTTGCCGTTGGTTTCCAGCAACGCGTAACAGATCATGTCCTGTTCGCCTCCGTCGGCCTGGCGCAGGGCTTCATCGAAGTCCTCGCGGCTGACATGCTCGCGCTTGAGCACGTCTTCGAACACCTTGCCGTTGCGCGCCAGCAGCACCGGTACGCCTTCGACCAGCTGCTGCACGCGCCGGTTGCGCGAAGAGACGAACGCCACGCCGTAATTGAGCATGATCAGCACGATGCACAGGAGCAGCGCACCGGGCAGCGAATTGTCGCCGCCGTTCATGCCGTTCTGCACGGCGTTGCCGACCAGGATCAGCAGCACCATGTCGAAAGGGGTGAACTGGCCGACGGCCCGCTTGCCTGACGCCCGCAACAGCAGCATCACCAGGAAGTAGATGATCGTGGCGCGGATCGCCAGCTCCCACCACGGCAGGCTCATATGAAAAAACGTGTCGGACATCGGATCTCCCCCTTGATCGGCACACGTTAGCCCAGCGGGTACCGTCGTACGACGTCCGCCCATAAAAAAGCCCCGCGAGCCAGGGGGGGGCTAGCGGGGCCGGGGAACGGACCCTGGGGAGGGGTATCCGTTCCGTGATCACTCCAGGGGAGGGAGATGATCTACGACAGACCTTGCATCTGTCGCGAGGTATATGACCAAAGGAGTCATTGATAGTTCGTGAAGAACGAAACCCGATTTCGGCCGGGATTCAGGAGGGATTCACGCCCGTGCAAAGGCGGCCCGTGTTCAGGATCGGCGCAATCCCTTGTGCCCGAGCGTATTCACCTCGTTCCCGGGTCGTGGGATCGCTGCAGCAGGAATCCCGGCTAGACCCGCGCGGCGACCGCGGACGCCAGTCGCGACTCGCGCCGCTCAGTGAGCTTCGTCCCAGTTGTCGCCGACGCCGACATCGACCACCAGCGGCACGTCCAGTTGCGCCGCGCTGGCCATGCGTTGCGTGACTTCCGTCCGCAGCGTCTCGACGAAGTCGGCGTCGGACTCGAAAACCAGTTCGTCGTGCACCTGCAACACCATCATCGCGCGGTCGGCGTGCGCCGGCAGCCAGTGATGCAGGTCGATCATGGCGCGCTTGATGATATCGGCGGCCGTGCCCTGCATGGGTGCGTTGATCGCCGCGCGCTCGGCACCGGCGCGCAAGCCGGCATTGCGCGACGCGATGTTTTCCAGGTACAGCCGGCGACCGAACACGGTTTCGACATAACCGCGTTCGCGCGCTTCCTGACGGGTGCGGTCCATGAAGTCGCGCACGCCCGGATAGCGGGAGAAATACAGACCGATGTAGTCCTGCGCTTCGCCGCGCGCGATGCCCAGTTGTTTGGCCAGCCCGAACGCGCTCATGCCGTACATCAACCCGAAGTTGATCGCCTTGGCCGCACGGCGTTCGTTGTTGCTGACGGCATCCAGCGGTTTGCCGAATACTTCCGCTGCCGTCGCACGATGGATGTCCACGCCGGAGCCGAACGCGCGCAGCAAGGCCGGATCCTGCGACAGGTGGGCCATGATCCGCAATTCGATCTGCGAGTAATCGGCCGCCACGATCTTGCGTCCCGGCGGCGCCACGAATGCCCGGCGTACACGACGCCCGTCCTCGGTGCGGATCGGGATGTTCTGCAGGTTCGGATCGCTGGACGCCAGTCGCCCGGTCGCGGCGCCAGCCTGGTGGAAACTGGTGTGCACACGGCCGTCGTCGCGATTGGCCATGTCCGGCAGCTTGTCGGTGTAGGTGCTGCGCAACTTGGCCAGGCCGCGGTATTCGAGGATCACGCGCGGCAGTTCGTGCTGGTCGGCGATCGCCTCCAGCGCTTCCTCGTTGACCGATGGCTGTCCGGTCGGCGTCTTCACCAGCGCCGGCAGTTTCAGTTCCTCGAACAGCAGCGCGCAGACCTGCTTCGGCGAATCCAGGTTGAAGGTGCGCCCGGCCAGTTGCGTCGCCTGCTGCTGCAGCGCGAGCATGCGCCGGCCGAGGTCGGCCGATTGCCGCCGCAGTTCGTCCATGTCGATCATCACGCCGTTGGCTTCGATGCGCTCGAGCACCGGCACCAACGGAATCTCGATCTCGCGATACACGCGCTCGAGCGTGGCTTCGGCGGCGAGTTTCGGCCGCAGCACGCGGTGCAACCGCAGCGTGATGTCGGCGTCCTCGGCGGCATAGCGCGTGGCGTCGTCGAGTGCCACATGTGCGAAGGGAATCTGCTTGGCACCCTTGCCGGCGACATCGTTGTAGGTCAGGGTCTTGTAGCCCAGGTAACGCAGGGCCAGCGAATCCATGTCGTGGCGGCTGGCGCCTGCATTCCAGACGAAGCTCTGCAGCATGGTGTCGTCGGCGTAGCCGCGCACTTCCACGCCGTGGCAGCGCAGCAGGTGCAGGTCGTATTTGCCGTGGTGCCCGATCTTGCGCTTGCCCGGATCGGCGAACAGTGGTCGCAACGCATCGAGCACGAGCTGTTGCGACAGCTGCTGCGGTGCGCCCGGATAGTCATGCGCCATTGGAATATAGGCGGCCTTGCCCGGCTCGACGGCCACGCTGAGCCCGATGAGCCTTGCGCACAGCGCGTCGAGCGAATCGGTCTCGGTGTCGAATGCGAATTCATCGGCTGACTGCAACCGGGCCACCCAGGCATCGAGTTGCTCGCGCGTGAGCACGGTCTCGTACTCGCCGGCAAGGGACAACGCCGGATCGAGCGTGCCGTCGATCTTCACCGGCGCACGGGCGTAGCCAGCCTCGGTGCCACGCACACTGACGCGTGTCTCGCGCGCAGGCGCCGGTCCGTCGAGTTCGCGCAATGCCGCGTTGAAGCCGTATCGCGCGTACAGCAGGCGCAGGGTTTCGACGTCGCGCGGCCGCAAGGCCAGCGCACTGGCCGGAAGATCGAGCACGACGTCGGTCTTGATCGTGACCAGTTCACGGTTGAGCGGAAGCCGCGGCAGTGCCGCGCGCAGGTTCTCGCCGATCTTGCCGCCGACCACGCCGGCATTGGCCATCACCCCATCCAGACTGCCGTACTCGGCGAGCCACTTGGCCGCGGTCTTCGGCCCGCATTTGTCCACGCCCGGAATGTTGTCGATGCTGTCGCCCATCAGCGCCAGCAGGTCGACGATCTGGTCGGCGCGCACGCCGAACTTGGCGAAAACGCTCTCCTCGCTGTCCAACCGGCTGCCGCTCATGGTGTTGACCAGCAGAATGCGACCGCCGTTGTCGCGCGTGCCGACCAACTGCGCGAAGTCCTTGTCACCCGTGGAAATCGTGACTTCACTGCCGTCGCTGGCCGCCTGCAGCGCCAGCGTGCCGATGACGTCGTCGGCCTCGACGCCATCGATCCGCAGCATCGGAAACCCCAGCGCCTGCACGATGTCGCACATCGGCTGCACCTGCGCGCGCAATTCGTCGGGCATCGACGGGCGATTGGCCTTGTAATCGGCGTACATCGCATTGCGGAATGTCGGCCCCGGCGCGTCGACGACGAACGCCGCGCAGTCGGGCTGTTCCTTGAGCGTGGCGCGCAGCATGTTGACCACGCCGAACAGGGCGCCGGTCGGCTCGCCGGCCGCGTTGGCCAGCGGTGGCAGCGCGTGGAAGGCGCGATAAAGATAGGAAGAACCGTCGATCAGGACCAGTCGATGCATCGGCCGATTCTACGCCGCCCCGGTTTTCATCCTCACCTGGTCGCGCCGGCGTGCGCAGGCATAATCAGCCACCACAGCGTTGCGTCGGAGGTGTCCCATGCGATTTCCATTGACCCTGATCGCCGCAGCGCTGCTGGGTGCCTGCGCCAGCATGGGCGCGAACGTCGCCACGCCCGACATCCCCGACAACGCGGTGGAGACGGTCCGCACCGAAGCCAATGGCGACGTGGTGTCCGAGTACCGTGTCGCCGGGCAGCTGCGCGTGGTACGCGTGCAGCCCACCCGCGGCCCGGCTTACTTCCTCATGGACCGCAACGGCGACGGGCGCCCGGATGCCACCCGCAGCGACGTGTCGCCGGTGTACTACAAACTCTTTGGCTGGTAGGCGCGGCCACGCGCCGGTGGATCAACCACGCGGCCCGCCCATCACCGGCAACACCACGCCGTTGACGTAACTGGCGCACACCGGGGAAGCGAGGAACACATAGGCCGGTGAGATTTCCTCGGGCTGTGCGGGACGACCCATGTCGCTGTCTTCGCCAAAATGCGCGACCTTGTCGGCCGGCTGGTCGGCGGGATTGAGCGGCGTCCACACCGGCCCGGGCGCCACCGCGTTGACGCGGATGCCGCGTTCCAGCAGGTTGCTGGCCAACGACTTGGTGAAGGCATGGATCGCGCCCTTGGTCGCCGAATAATCCAGTAGCTCCTTGTTGCCGAGCAAGCCGGTTTCCGAGCCGGTGTTGATGATGCTGCCGCCCTCGCGCAGGTACGGCAACGCCGCGCGCGCCATGTGGAAATAGCCGCCGATATTGGTCTGCAATGTTTCCTGCAGGTGCGCCTCGGTGATGTCTTCCAGCGACGCGCTGTGCTGCTGGAACGCGGCATTGTTGACCAGGATGTCGAGTCCACCCAGTGCGTCGACGGTCTGGCGGACCGCGCGCTCGCAGAACGCGGGGTCCTTGACGTCGCCGGCGATCGTCACGCAGCGCGCGCCCTCCTGCTCGACGTGCGCCTTGGTCTTGAGCGCATCCCCATCCTCATTCAGGTAGGCGATGGCAACGTCGGCGCCTTCGCGCGCGAACAGCACGGCGACGGCGCGCCCGATCCCGGAATCGCCGCCGGTGATCAGCGCCACTTTGTCCTGCAGCTTGCCGCTGCCGATGTAGTCGGGGGCCATGAACCGCGGCTCTGGCTTCAACAGACTTTCGAGCCCGGGCTTGGCCTGATGCTGCCTGGGCAGCGGGTTCGTCGGCTGCCGGCGCACGCCGGCCTGCACCGCGGACTTGCCAGCCGCCTTGGTGGTTTTGCCTGCCGATTTTTTTGCTGCACTTTTGCGCGCATTGGCCGCTTCGGCCTTGCGCTGAACATCGCGCTGGCCCTTGGCCACCCGTTCACCCGCGCCTGCGACCGATGTCTTGCGGATTGACTTTGCCGACTTGGCCATGACGTTCTCGCCTTTACCGGGAAGCCCGCACGCTAAGCATCGCGGCGTTGAAGTGGCGTGACCGGCTGTGGCGGGCGTGGACGTGCACTGCCATGCTGTCTGAATGACGACATCGATTCCATCGACCGTGGTGCTGGTCAACCTGGGCACGCCCGACGCGCCGACACCACGCGCGGTGCGCCGCTACTTGTCCCAATTCCTGCATGACCACCGCGTGGTGCAGCTCACGCGATGGTTGTGGTGTCCGCTGCTGCACGGCGTGATCCTGCCGTTGCGCGCGCCCCGCGTGGCGCGCAAGTACGCCGCCATCTGGCAAGCC
>JAQGOI010000030.1 GCA_028293685.1 Lysobacteraceae bacterium
GACACCCTGATGCTGATCGCGTTCAACAAGCCGTTCGGGGTGCTGTGCCAGTTCACCGACCGCAGCGTACCGCCGCGCCCGACGCTGGCCGATTTCAACCTGCCACCGGCGGTGTACCCCGCCGGACGACTCGACTTCGACTCCGAAGGCCTGCTCCTGCTCACCGACGACGGGCCGCTGGCACACCGGCTTACCGATCCCACCTACAAGCTGCCCAAGACTTATCAGGTGCAGGTCGAAGGCATCCCGACCGCGGACCAGTTGGCTGCCCTGCGCGACGGTGTCGTGCTCAACGACGGCCCGACGCGTCCGGCGCAGGCCTGCGCGATCGACCCGCCCGTCCTGTGGCCGCGTCAGCCCCCAATCCGCGCCCGCAAGACGATTGCCACGGCCTGGCTGCAACTGACGATCAGCGAAGGCCGCAACCGCCAGGTACGACGGATGACAGCATCCGTGGGGCTGCCGACACTGCGCTTGGTCCGCGTTGCAGTCGGCCCCTGGCGACTGGAGGCGCTCGCAAGTGGAACCTGGCGCACGGATTCGACCGGCTGAATTGTTCAGGCACCATACGCCGCGGTAGGCTGGAATCCGGCTGAACCTGTTAACTTTGCGCGCTGGTCGCCGGCGGGCGCACCAGCGCCGTCCTCTGGGGAACACAAGCATCGCCATGCCCAACTCCGGTTCCGGCTCCGGCCGCATCCTCGTCGTCGACGACCAGCCCGCCAACCTGCGGGCGGTGAGCACGTTGCTGACGCGCTTCGGTTACGAGGTGATCACGGCAGGGACCGGTGAAGCCGCCTTGGCCTTGGCTGTCGAACAGGTGCCCGACCTGCTGCTGCTCGACATGATGATGCCGGGCATGGATGGCTTCGAGCTGCTGGCGCAGATCAAGCAGCATCCCGAGCTCATCCGCCTGCCGGCGATTTTTCTCACGGCCGCGCAGGACCGCGAACTGTTGCTGCGCGCCTTCGATGCCGGCGCGGTCGATTACGTCACCAAACCGTTCATGCCTGAGGAGTTGCTGGCGCGGGTCAATGCGCACCTCGGGCTCAAGCTCACGCGCGACCGGCTCGAACGTGTCGCCCGCGAGCGCCAGGAGCTGGTGAACCTGGTGGCGCACGACCTGAAGAATCCGCTGAGCAGCGTGCTGTTCGCCAGCGACGTCCTGCGCCATAACGGCTGCAAACCCGAACGCATCCCACGCTATCTGGAAATGATCCACGAAAGCGCCGCCGATGCCATCGGATACATCCGCCGGTATCTCGAAATGCAGGCCGCGCACAACGGCGCTCCGCATGCCGTGACGCCGGTATCGCTGCAGGAAATCGTCGACTGGTTGCAGGAACGCTACGAGCTGCAGCTGGAAAGTCGTGGCATGCGCCTGCAGATCAACGGCGGCGACGACGGCAGCCGGGTCGCCATCGACGGCCTGGTGCTGCGTCAGGTGGCCGAGAACCTGATCACCAACGCGATGAAGTACGCGCCAGGCAGCGTCGTCGAGCTGTCGATCCGCGCCGCGTCACCCGGGTTCCGTCAGCTGTACGTCGAGGACCGTGGGCCGGGCATCGCACCGGCGCGCCAGCGCGAATTGTTCAAGCCTTTTACGCGTTTGTCCGACTCCGATTCGGAGGACGGCATGTCCAGTGGCCTGGGCCTCTCGCTCGCCAAACAGATCCTCGCCGGAAGCGGTGGCCAGCTCTGGTACGAGGACCGTGACGGCGGTGGCGCGCGCTTTGTGGTCGAACTACCGGTGGCTGCACCGGCATAAACCACGCGGCGCCGTCTGGCGCAGTGCGCGTTCGGGTTGCCCCGTCCCGTCAGCTCTCGGCGTTCGGCGATGCGCTCGTGGACTGCGACTTGCTGCCGCGTCGCGTGCTGCTGGTCCGGGTGCGGCGACTGCCATTGCCGCCAGCGCGCTTGGCTTCAACCCGTGTCGCGGTGCCTTCGAGGGCGTCGTTCTCCGCCTGCTTGGCACGGCGGCGCGCGGCGTACCACAACAAACCGGCGCCCGCAGCCGCAGCCACGGCGACCGTCGGGTTGCGACGCACGAAACGCGACGCGATTCGCGTGCCGGTTTTCAATGCACCGATGGCAGCGCCGGTTTCGATCCACTTGATGGCGCGATCGGGCACGCGATCCCTGAGACCGTCCCCAACCTGGGATGCCAGTTCCATCGCGCGTTCGGGCAGTCGAGTCAGGTTGTTCATGCGTGTCGCCTCGAATGTAGATGATCAGATGGAAGTGTCGGCAGCGGCGCGTTCAAGACACGTGAGCGAGCTGAACCATACGCCGGGCGCGTTCAGGTCGAGACCGGTCACACCGTCGGCGCACACGCAGCATCGCGTTGATTCCGTCAACGTGCGCGCGGCTTGGCACGATGCGTTGCCGGCGCCGTCCACGGATCATCCGGCCATGGATGGCGTGGGTAGCGTCCCTTCATTTCCCTGCGGACCTCGGGCCAGGTGCGTTCCCAGAATCCCCGCAGATCCTGCGTCACCTGCAGCGGCCGACCGGCCGGCGACAGCAGATGCAGCATCACCGGCACCCGGCCCTCGGCAATGCGCGGCGTCTCGGCGAGCCCGAACAGTTCCTGCAGTTTCACCGCCAGTACCGGTGCGATCGGCTGGCCGTCGTCGGCGATGGCGTAGTGCAGCGCGCGCTCCATCCCGGACGGCACCGTGATGCGCACCGGCGCGAGTTGCTCGACGCGCCGACGCAGCACGCCATCGACCTGCGCCATCAGTGCCTGCGCCAGCTCGCCGCTGTCCAGGCCGTCCAGTCGCGTCTTGCCGACGAACGCCGGCTGCAACCACGCGTCCAGCGTCGCCAGCAGCGCGGTGTCGTCCAGATCGGGCAGCGTACCGGCCAGCTCCGGCATCCATGTCCGCAACGCGCGAACGCGCGCGCGCCATTGCACCAGCGCGTCGCTCCACGGCAACGCGCCCAGTCCCAGCGTGCGGACGGCATCGGTCAGTGCGCGAGCGGCCAGTGCAGGGTCGATGCGGCCCGCCGGACGGACATCGAGCACGATCGCATCGAAACGTTGCTCGCGTTGCGCAACCAGTGCGCGCTGCGTCGCATCCCAGCGCACGCTGTCCTGCTCCACGAAGCGCTCGGGGAACGCCCGTGCCAGCCGGGCTTCATCCAGTGGCGCGCCGCGCAGCAGCAACGCGTCGCGCGTGTCCAGGCGCAATTCACTGGCGACGATCCAGGGTTCGCCATACAACGTGCTGTCGTCGAGCAGGCGCGCCATGCGTCCGTTGGCGAGCTGATAGCGCAGGGGATCATCCGGGCGTTGCCGCGCAATGCGGTCGGGAAACGCGCGCAGCACGATGTCGCCGATCTCGTGCGCTGACACCTGCTGCGGTGGCGACTGACGGACATCGAGCCGGCGGCGCCATTGCCGGGCGGCTGCATCGATCACTGCCAGGCTGCCGCGATGCGCGAGCGCCGTGCGCCCGCTGCGCCACGCCGCGAGCGCGTTCCAGCGAGCAACCAGCGCGTCGCTGCGCACCGATGCCGGCAGCGGATCGCGCGCTTCGAGCAATGCGGCCAGATCGCACGCAAGTGCCTGCTCACGACCATCGACCGGCGCGAGCAGCAGCGCAGCCAGGCGCGGATGCGTACCCAGCGCGAGCATCCGCCGCCCCAGCGGCGTGATCGCCGCAGTGACATCGACCGCACCCAGACGTTGCAGGATGTCGCGTCCGGCAGCGGTCGCGCCCGTCGGTGGGGCGTCGAGAAAGCGCACGGCCTCGCTGCCCCAGGCCGCAAGTTCCAGCGCCAGTCCGGCGAGTTCGACCTGCGCGATCTCCGGCCGGCGCTGCGGCTCCAGACGCTGCGACTGCGGCCACAGCCGATACGCCCAGCCGGCGGCGACGCGACCGGCACGGCCTGCGCGCTGGTCCGCGGACGATTGCGCAATGGCCACGACGTCGAGCCGCGAAAAACCGGAGTTGGGATCGTAACGCGGCTCGCGCGCCAGTCCGCTGTCGATGACCACGCGCACACCGGGCAGGGTGACGCTGGATTCGGCGACGTTGGTCGCCAGCACCACGCGTCGGCGCTCCGCTGGTCCCGGCTGCAGCACGCGCGCCTGCTGTTCCACGGGCAGTTCGCCGTGCAGCGCGAGCACGTCGACCGCCGTTGTATCGGTGATCGCGGACAGCGCCTGCTGCACCCTGGCGATCTCGCGCTGGCCGGGCAGGAACACCAGCACGTCGCCGGCATGCGCCGCCAGCGCGTGTTCGACCGCGCGCCGGGCCTGCGATTCGAGCGCTTCAGCGCGCCTCGCGGGGAAATGCGCAATGTCCACCGGATAACTGCGGCCGGCACTGCTCAGGCGCGGCGCATCCAGCCATCGTGCGATGCGTTCGCCATCGAGCGTCGCCGACATCAGCACGATGCGAAGATCCGGCCGCAGCGACTGCTGCACATCGAGCGCCAGGGCCAGACCGATGTCGGCCGACAGGTGCCGCTCGTGGAATTCGTCGAAGAGCAGGGCGCCGATGGCGGTGCTTCGATCGTTACCGGGAGTGCCCTCACCGAGCATGGGATCGTCCTGCAGCATCCGCGTGAGGATGCCTTCGGTAACCACCTCGATGCGCGTGCGCGCCGATATCTGGCTGTCGGCGCGGATGCGATAGCCAACGGTTTCACCGACGCGCTCGCCCAGCTGCTGCGCCATGAATCCCGCCGCCGCGCGCGCGGCCACACGACGTGGCTCCAGCACGATGATGCGACGACCGAGCAACCACGGCGCATCGAGCAGCGCCAGCGGCACCTGCGTGGTCTTGCCCGCGCCGGGTGGCGCTTCGAGCACCAGGCGTGGATGTTGTGCAAGCGACGCGAGGATCTGCGGCAGCAGTTCGGTGATGGGGAAGTCATGGCGAGCCATGCAGGCAAGCATACGGTCCGACTCCAGCTTTTGTGGGAGCGGCTTCAGCCGCGATTTCTTCCACCGCGCGCTCTGCCTTGCGAACAGCTCGCGGCTGAAGCCGCTCCCACAGTTGCTCCCATGCGACTGATAGACTTTTTCGATGCAACTCATCGACATCGGTGCCAACCTCGGACACGACAGTTTCACGCACGACCTGGACGCCGTGCTGCAGCGCGCGCGCGACGCCGGTGTCGTGCAGCTGGTCGTGACCGGCGCATCGCGCGAAGGCTCGCCGCGCGCCTTGGAGCTGGCGCAACAGCATCCCGGATTCCTGTTCGCCACCGCCGGCGTGCACCCGCACCATGCCAGCGAATACACCGACGAATGCGATGGCGAATTGCGCGCGCTGCACGCGCATCCGCAGGTCGTGGCGGTCGGGGAGTGCGGACTGGACTACTTTCGCGACCTGTCGCCACGACCGGCGCAGCGGCGCGCGTTCGAGCGCCAGCTGCAGATCGCCGTCGACACCGGAAAGCCACTGTTCCTGCACCAGCGCGACGCCCATGACGACTTCATGGCGGTGCTGCGCGACTTCGACGGCCAGCTCGCCGCCGTCGTCGTGCACTGTTTCACGGGATCTCGGCCGGAGCTGTTCGCGTACCTGGACCAGGACTGGCACGTCGGCATCACCGGCTGGCTGTGCGACGAGCGCCGCGGCCAGCACCTGCGCGAACTGGTGCCGCACATTCCCGCGCAGCGGCTGCTGATCGAGACCGACGCGCCCTACCTGCTGCCACGCACCGTCAAGCCGCAACCGTCGCACCGACGCAACGAGCCGATGTACCTGGCGCATATCGTCGCGGAACTGGCGCGCGATCGTGGCGAGGATGTTGCGGTCACGGCCGGACAAACCACGGCGAATGCCCGCGGGTTTTTCCGGCTTCCGCTTTCGTAGGATTCGGTAAGCCGCAGGCGAACCGCATCATCCGCGACGCAAGGACGAATCCACGTCAGCTGCGCAACCCCACTCCGCGCTTGAGCAGCCACAACGCCAGCGTCGCCATCACCACGGCGAAGCCCAGCATCAGCCCGTAGGCCAGCGTCAGCGACACGTCGCTCACGCCCAGCAGGCCGTAGCGGAACGCGTTGACCATGTAGAAGATCGGGTTGAGGTGCGTCGCCGTCTCCGCCCATGCCGGCAGCAGCTTGACCGAATAGAACACGCCGCCCAGGTACGTCAGCGGGGTCAGGATGAACGTCGGCACGATGGCGACGTCGTCGAACTTCTTGGCGTACACGGCGTTGATGAAGCCGGCCAGCGAAAACACGGTCGCACCGAGCAGCACCGTGCTCAGCGTGATCAGCGGATGCGGGATGCGCACGGTGGTGAACACCATCGCGATCGCCAGCACGATGATGCCGACCAGCAGGCCGCGCAGCACCGCGCCACTGACGTAGCCACCCAGGATCACCCAGTTGGGCATCGGGCTGACCAGCAGCTCCTCGACATGGCGGCCGAACTTCGCGCCGAAGAAACTCGAGGAAATATTCGCGTAGCTGTTCTGCACGACCGCCATCATCACCAGCCCGGGCACGATGAAGTCCATGTAGCGGATGCCGCCCATGGTGCCGACGCGCGAACCGATCAGGCCGCCGAAGATGAGGAAATACAGCGTCGCGGTGATCGCCGGGGGCACCAGTGTCTGCGCCCAGATGCGCAGGATGCGCGTGACTTCACGGCGGGTGATCGTCGTCAACGCGGTGAAGTTGCGCTGGGCGACGGTGCGCTGCACCAGCGGTTGCGTGCTCATGCCGCCTGCTCCCGCCTGGCCGCGGCATCGTCACCGGTCAGGCGCACGAAGAGTTCTTCCAGCCGGTTGGACTTGGTGCGCATCGAGCGCACGCGGATGCCGGCCTCATCGAGCGTTGCAAACACCCGGTTGAGATCCATCGCGCGCGGCATCTCCAGGTCCAGCGTGTGGTCGTCGGCAGCCAGCAATGCCGTGCCTTCGATGTCGGGCAGGGTGGCCGGCAACGTCCCTTCGATATCGAGCAGGAAGCCCTCGACATCGAGCTTGGCGAGCAGCGCGCGCATCGGTCCCTGCTCGACGATCGTGCCGCGATCGATGATCGCCAGGTGCCGGCACAGGTTCTCGGCTTCCTCGAGATAGTGCGTGGTCAGGATGATCGTGGTGCCGCTGGCGTTGATCTCCTTGAGGGTCTTCCACATGCCGCGGCGGATCTCGATGTCGACGCCCGCCGTGGGCTCGTCGAGGATCAGCAGGCGCGGCCGCGTCATCATCGCGCGCGCGATCATCAGTCGTCGTTTCATGCCGCCGGACAGCGTGCGCGACATGCTGTGCGCCTTGTCCCACAGCTGCGCGCGCTTGAGTTCCTCTTCGGCGCGCACGATCGCCTCGCTGCGAGGCAGCCCGTAGAAGCCGGCGTAATTCACCAGGATGTCGAAGGGCTTCTCGAAGAAATTGAAGTTCATCTCCTGCGGCACCAGCCCGATCAGCCGCATCGCGGCATCGCGGTCGGCCGACAGGTCGACGCCGAAGATGCGCACGTCGCCCGAGGTCTTGTTGACCAGCGAACTGACGATGCCGATCAGCGTCGATTTGCCGGCGCCATTGGGTCCGAGCAATGCATAGAAATCGCCCGGCTGCACGTCCAGCGTGATGCCTTTGAGCGCTTCGACGCCGGTATCGTAGGTCTTGCGCAGCTCGTGCACGCGCAATGCCGGAACCGACAGGTCGCGGGCGTTGCCGGAGGGTTGCGCCACTGCACGCGACGCCATGGCACTGGAACGTGCGGGCGCGATCGCGCCGGAATCGTCTTGGGTCATTGCACACCTGGGCCGCAGCCACCGCGGCGATGCCGGTAGTATAGGCGGCCCCGTGGCGGCGTCCGGCCACCACCCGTTGCACGGACCGCCGTGGCCATCCAGCATTTTCCGCTCAAGCTCGTCGGCCGCCGCATGCTGGCGCCGAGCGTCGCCCACTTGTCTTTCATGCGCGACGACGGGCAACCGCTGGATTTCATCCCCGGTCAATTCCTGCAGGTGCATTTCCAGTACGCCGACGGCACCGCCACCAAACGCAGCTATTCGCTGGCGACCATCCACGACCATGCGATGGGCCCGGGCGAAGCGGTCGAAATCGCGGTCAGCTACGTCGCCGGTGGCGCGGCGACCGCGTTGTTCGAAGGGCTTGAGGAAGGCGGCCATATCGACGCCAGCGGTCCGTACGGACGCTTCTGCCTGACACCGGCCGACAGCAACCGTCGTTACCTGCTGATCGGCACGGGCACCGGCGTGACGCCGTATCGCGCGATGTTGCCGCTACTGGAACGGGCCATCCTCGATCGCGGCGCGCAGGTGGCGTTGCTGTTCGGCGCGCGCACGCCGGCGGAGCTGCTGTACGGCGACGAATTCCGCGCCTTTGCCGACAGGCACCCGCAGCACTTCCGGTTCGTCCCGTGCCTGTCGCGCGAACTGCCAGCCGAGCCACACCCGGACGTGCGCCACGGTTACGTGCAGCAGTTCCTCGGCGAACTGGCGCCCGATGGCGCCAACGACATCGCCTACCTGTGCGGCAATCCAAACATGGTCGACGCCTGTTTCGAGGTGCTCAAGGCATCCGGACTGGCGGTGCCGCAGATCCGTCGCGAGAAATACGTCAGCAGCAAATAGGCCGTGGCGCCTGTAAAGATCACTTGACAGCCCTCGGTGCCGTCTCGTAATGTGCCTGTCAAGCAACATTGACAGGCTTCATCGATGACCCATTCCTCGCGGTATTTCGCACTGGCCGGCGCCCTGCTGCTGATGGCGGCCCTGCTTGCCCAGCAGCTGTTGCCGGCGCTGCCGGACTTTGTGCTCGGCACGCTGTACGGCCTGGCCATCGGCCTGCTCGGCGTCGGGGCGATCAAGGCCATGCATTCCGACGGCTGCGACGACGTCTCTCCCTCCGTGCGCCGCCGCTACCTGCGTGAGTTCCTGCCGGCGATGGTCGGCTACATCGGTGCAGTGTTCCTTTCGGTGTGGCTGCTCAAGCGCATCGACGCCCCCGCGTTGCGGGCGCTGATCGCCCTGCTGCCGGTCCCTGCGATCGCATTGGCCATGCGCGCGATCGTCCGCCGCATCCGCGATGCCGATGAACTGCAGCGGCAGATCGAACTGGAAGCCGTCAGCATCGCCGCGGCCTGCGTGTCGCTGGGGTATCTGGCCGCGGGCTTCCTGCAGCGGGCCAACGTCATCGACGTGCCGTCGAGCGCGGCGATGATCTGGGTGTTCCCGCTGGTATGTCTCACGTTTGCGCTGGCGAAGGTCGTGCTCAGCCGGCGTTACCGCTGATCGATGCAGAGCCGGGTCCGGGCATTGCGCGAAGCGCAGGGCTGGTCGCAGGGCGAGCTTGCCGAACGGCTGGCGGTTTCGCGCCAGACCGTCAACGCCATCGAGACCGGCAAGTACGATCCGAGCCTGCCGTTGGCGTTCCGGTTGGCGCGGCTGTTCGGCGAGCCGATCGAAGCGATTTTCCTGCCCGGCGAGGCAGCGCAATCGTGATCGCGCGGCGACTGCCGACGATGACGTGCACACGACCACTGGCTAAGGTGATGCTGATGAGAGGAAGCCGCTGATGTCACGAAAACTGAAATTCGCGCTGATGCTGTCGCTGATCGCAGCGCTATCGGGCTATCGCTATTACCGCACGCATCCGGCGACCGACGCACAGCTCGCGCCGACGTCGGTGGCTGGCACCGCGCTCGCCCGACAGCGGCCGCCGACCGGCGCCGCGGCACCCGTGCGCAGGTTCGGCCGCATCGCGTTCACGCCGTGCACGCTGGCCCCGCAGATGGGCGCCGCGGGCGTGGAGGCGCAATGCGGCTCGCTGCGCGTGGCCGAAAACCCGGCGCTGCCGAAAGGCCGCCAGATCGCGCTGCACATCGCCTGGGTTGCGGCCGGCGACACCGGTCCGACCGAGCCCGATCCGGTGTTCATGCTCGCCGGCGGCCCAGGCCAGTCGGCGACTGAAAGTTATCCGCAGGTGGCTGCGGCGTTCCGCGACGTGCAGAAAAAGCGCGACATCATCCTGGTCGACCAGCGCGGCACCGGTGGCTCCAATCCGCTGCTGTGCGAGGAGCCGGACGACAGCAAGGATGCCGGCGCGGAGGCCGCCACGCCGACCGACGCCGAGCGCGAAACCAAGGCGCTCGCGTTCGCCGAGCGCTGCCGCGACACGCTGTCCAGACGCGCCGACCTGCGCTTCTACACCACCACCGATGCGATCGCCGATCTCGAAGCGGTGCGCAGCGCGCTTGGTGTCGCCACGATCAACCTGGTCGGCATTTCCTACGGTACCCGCGTGGCGCAGCAATACGCGCGGCGCTACCCGCGCAGCACGCGCGCGCTGGTGCTCGATTCGGTGGCGCCGAACACACTGATCCTGGGCAACGATTTCGCACGCAATCTTGAACAGGCGCTGGACCTGCAATTCGGCGAGTGTGCGAAGACGCCGACATGCGCACGCGACCTCGGCAATCCGCGCTCGCGGCTGGACGCGTTGATGGCGACGCTAAAGGCCGATCCGCCACTGGTCCGCTACCGCGATGCCAGCACCGACCAGGTGCACGAGGAACGCCTGCTGCCCGAGCGCGTGGCCGGGCTGATGCGCATGTATGCGTACGCGCCGCTGGCGTCGTCGCTGCTGCCGCTGCAGCTCAAGGAAGCCTCGGAGGGCCGCTACGACGGGCTGATGGCGCTGGCCAAGATGCTCGACAGCCAGGTCTCCGGGCAGATGATGATCGGCATGCAGCTGTCGGTGATCTGCAGCGAGGACGCCTACGGACTCAAGGCCAACGCCGCCGATGCCGCGACACTGCTCGGCAGCCAGTTCGCCGATTATATCGCGACCCAATGCAAGGTCTGGCCCAGGGGCGCGATGCCCGCCGATTTCCACGCACCGTTGCGCTCGCGCGTGCCGGCGCTGGTGATGAGCGGCGAATTCGACCCGGTGACGCCGCCGCGCTACGGCGACGAGGTCGTGCGCACATTGCCCAACGGCCGCCATCTGATCGTGCGTGGCCAGGGCCACAACGTCATCGGCAGCGGCTGCATGCCGAAGCTGTTCGCGCAGTTCATCGACAGCGCCAACGCCAGGACACTGGATGCCAGGTGCCTGGATGCACTGCCCTATACGCCGCCGTTCACCACCTTCAACGGTTGGGAACCGTGAGCGCGCGCGCCCACACGAGGACATCGACATGATCGTTGCAGAACACCTGCGCAAGACCTTTCCCGGACCGGGCAAATCCGCGCCCGTCGTCGCCGTCGACGACGTCGGATTCACCGCGCGCGATGGCGAGATCACCGGCTTGCTCGGCCCCAACGGCGCCGGCAAGACCACGACGCTGCGCATGCTGTACACGCTGATGCGGCCGGAGAGCGGGCGCGTGCTGATCGACGGCCGCGATGTCGCCGCCGATCCGGAAATCGCGCGGCGCGCGCTCGGCGTGCTGCCCGATGCGCGCGGCGTCTACAAGCGGCTGACCGCGCGCGAGAACATCCGCTATTTCGGTGAGCTGCACGGCATGGCGCCGGCGCTGATCGCGCAGCGCACGCAGGCGTTGTCGACGGCACTGCAGATGGACGACTTCCTCGATCGCCAGACTGAAGGATTCTCGCAGGGCCAGCGCACCAAGACCGCGATCGCGCGGGCGCTGGTCCACGATCCGAAGAACGTCATCCTCGATGAGCCAACCAACGGCCTGGACGTCATGACCACGCGCGGCTTGCGCGAATTCCTCAAGCGCCTGCGCAGCGAAGGCCGCTGCGTGATTTTTTCCAGCCACATCATGCAGGAGGTCGCCGCGCTGTGCGATCGCGTCGTGGTCATCGCGCACGGCAGTGTCGTCGCGCAGGGCACCGCCGACGAATTGCGAGCGCGCACCGGCGAATCCAATCTCGAGGACGCCTTCGTCCAGCTGATCGGCTCGGAGGAGGGCCTGCACGCATGATCCGGCAAAGTGTCGCGTCGTTGTGGACGGTGATGAAAAAGGAATTGCGCGAGCTCTCGCGCGACCGGCGCACGCTGATGCTGGCGCTGGTGATGGGGCCGCTGCTGACGCCGGCACTGATCCTGGGCATGGGCGCCATGGCCGAGCAGCGCGCCAAAAGCCAGATCGAAAAACCGCTGGCAATCGCCATGGTCGGCGCCGAACACGCGCCCAACCTCGTCGCCTGGCTTGGCGGCCAGGGCATTGCACGCAAGATCCTCGACAAGGATCCGGACCGTGCGATCCAGGATCAGGACGAAGATGTCTACCTGCGCATCGAGAACCTGTACGGCAAGCACTGGCGCGAAGGCACTCCGGCGCTGGTCGAAATCGTGCACGACTCCACGCGCCAGGATGCGGACATCCCCGTCAAGCGCGTCGAAGCGGCATTGGACATGTACCGGCAACAGACCGGCGCCCTGCGCCTGCTGGCACGCGGCATCAACCCGGCCGTCGCCGCGCCGCTGGATGTCGCGCACAAGGACCTGTCCACGCCCCAGGCACGCAAGGGCCTGGCGATGTCGATCCTGCCGTACCTGCTGATCCTCAGTGCCTTCATTGGCGGTGCGCACCTGATCATCGATGCCACCGCCGGCGAACGCGAACGCCAATCGCTGGAACCGCTGCTGGCGACGCCATCGCGGCGCGGCGCGATCGTCAGCGGCAAGATCGCCGCGGCCTGCGCGGTCGGCCTGACCTCGCTGCTGCTGACCCTTGTCGCCTTCAAGATCGGCGCGCAGTTGTCACCGGGCATCGGACGGCAGATGGACGTCACGCCCGGCGCCATCGGCCGGATGCTGGTGATCCTGCTGCCGATGCTGTTCATCGGCACGGCGCTGCTGACCTGGATCGCGGCCGGTGCCAAGTCGGTGAAGGAAGCGCAGAGCTACATGACCTTCCTGATCCTGCTGCCGATGATCCCGACCATCGCGTTGATGGTCAATCCGGTCAGGAACCAGCTGTGGATGATGATGGTGCCGTTCCTGGCACAGAACCAGATGCTGCTGAAGGTGATCCGCGGCGAGTGGCTGTCCCCGCTCGAATGGTCGGTGTACCTGGGTGCGGGCTTTGGCCTGGCAGCGGTGCTCTGGTTCGCGGCCACCCAGCGCTACCACCAGGAGAAACTCGCGATCTCGGCCTGAGCGCCAATCGTGGTCGAGTCGAAAATCCGTAGAAGGGTTTGCGTCTGTCCACACGATAAAAAAGCCCGGCACTGTGCCGGGCTTTTTTGTGTCACGCGGGATCGATCAGCCGCCGGGGTTGAAGCCAATCGTGCGGCGGGTGGTGATCGGCGCACTGACCGGCTCGAAGCGCCAGCGCTTGACGGCCGCCAGGGCCGCACGATCGAACACCCGCGGCGGGTTGGCCCGCACCACGCGTGCCGCCGTCACAGAGCCATCGGTTCCGACCGTGAGTTCTACCTGCACTTCACCGGAGGTTCCCGAACGGAACGCCTCCGGCGGGAACGCCGGGGCCGGAGTGCTGACTGCGCGCAGGGTGTTCGAGGCGCCGGCGGCTGGAGCGGGCGGCCCGGCCGATGCCGTGGGCGTCGGGGCGGCGGGCTGCGGACGTGCGGCCACGGCGGCCTTGGCGGCCGCGGCGCGATCATCGGCGGCCTTTTGCGCGGCAGCCGCTTGCGCAGCGCTCGCCTGGGCCGCGGCCTGCTGGGCTGCGAGCTGCTGTGCGGCGGCCTGCTGCGTCTTCTGCTGGTCGGCCAGGCGCTTCTTCTCCAGGTCGGCCTGCTTCTGGGCGTCGTCGACGGTCTTGGTGGCGGCCGCGGCAGTACGCTGCGCGAGCGACGCCTGGCCGTCGGCGATGGATTGCTTCAGGCGCGGCAGCGCGGGGGCCGTGGGGTCGGTCTTGGCCATGAGCGCGTAAAGGCGCTGGGCTTCCACGAAGTCGTCGCGGGTGATGCTTTGTTCGGTTGCGATCAGCGCATAGGGCATCAGGTCGGTCAGCGCGCTGGTAACGGCAGCATCGTTCGGCGCCTTGTCGCGCAGCGCGAGGTAATACTCCATGGCGTTGTTGCCGGTCGGCGCATACAGGCGCTGTTCGCGCTGGGCGCTGCTCGCCGCGGCTCGCAACGCATCGGCGCTCATCGCCGCCACCTGCGCGGAAACAGCCTGTGCTGGCGGCGCGGCGGCCTGGGTTGCGGCCGCGGTCGTCGCGGCGGGCGCGGTCGTACCCGCATCATTCTTCTTGCACCCGGCGAAGGCACAAACCACCGCCAGGCAGGCCAACAGCCGGAAACCGGACGGCCACGAGCGCACAGTCTTTGCAACGAACATCGGACCACTCCCCTTGTGTGCGTGGACGCACGTGTGCGTAGCACGCGACAGCCGGAGGCGTTTGTCAACTCCCCGTCGCCGTAAAGCGGCCGGACGTCCTATTTGCCGATGCAGAAAGTGGAAAAAATGTGACCGAGCAGGGCGTCGGGCACGAGCCTGCCGGTGATCTCGCCCAGCGCGTCATGGCCGCGGCGCAACGCTTCGGCGCCCAGGTCCAGTGTGTCCCCTGCCAGCGCACCGGCCGCCACGTCCAGTTCATTGCGCGCGCGCCGCAGGGCATCGACATGGCGCGCGCGCGCGGTGAACGTCCCCTCGCCGGATTGCGCGTCGCCCGACGCCATCGCGTGAAGACGGGCGCGCACCGCATCCAGGCCCTGCCCGGTATGCATCGACACCAGCAGCACGTCGTCGCCATGCAGCGCCGGCGACTCCGCCAGGAGGTCGGCCTTGTTGTGCAGCCACAGGCGCTGCGGCAGCGAGGCGATGGCGTCGGCCACCGCGTGCCGACCGGCGTCGGGATCACGGGCGTCCAGCACGACGATCGCAAGGTCGGCACGCGCAAGCTCGGCGCGCGCGCGGCGCATGCCCTCACGCTCGATCGCATCGCCGCAGGCGCGCAGGCCGGCGGTGTCCACCAGCGTCAGTTCGATGCCGTCGATGCGCACCACTTCGCGCAGGAGATCGCGGGTCGTGCCGGGTATTTCGGTGACGATCGCACTGTCGTTCCCCGCCAGTGCATTCAACAGCGAACTCTTGCCGGCGTTGGGTGGACCGACGATGACGGCATGGACGCCGTCGCGCAGACGTTGTCCCTCCTGCGCGCAACGCAGCAGGTCGTCCAGCGCCTGGCGCAGCGTCTGCAGTCGCGCGTTCAGTGCAGTGGCGCCAGCGGTATCGAGTGCCTCATCGGCGAAATCGATGGCTGCTTCGACCTGCACGCGCAGGGC
>JAQGOI010000035.1 GCA_028293685.1 Lysobacteraceae bacterium
GAAGGCGGCCGCCCAACTGGCGACCGTGCTGGCCGTTGCGAACGTGCCACGTCGTCAAGGAGCGCGGCGCTCGCGCGGACAAAGCCAGCGTGCTGCATTTCGCACATCCGGTTTCGCCGCTGCACGCGTAGTGGCGCCGATGCCCGCTTCCGCACCAGCCGCCGTAGCCGCGATCGATCCTTTCTCGGGTGAGCACATCAGCCTCCCCAACCGTCCGTGGCCGCGTCCTCTGCTGCAGACCGCGCACGCCAATGGCGCTTTCACCGTCGATTACGGTCGCCCAAGTGTGCCTGCGTCGACGCTGTACCCGTTTGCGCCGCATCCCGCCGAGCAGGGGTCCAGCGAACCGGACCGGTGATCAGGCGGGCGGTTTCCTTGCCATGTGAACCTTCTCCGTAGTCGTTTTCCGCCACTGAAACGAGGTCCGCTCCCGATGCACCCATCGTCCCCGATCCAGCGTTCCTTGCCCGCCGCGCTGAGACTGCCCCGCATGCGTGCGCTGGCCCTGGTGGTCGCGACAGCGGCGGCCACGACCGCCGTGGTCCTTCCTCTCGCCACCGCACAGGCCCCGACGCCACCGCCGCAGATGGTCAGCCTTCCGGACTTCACCAACCTGGTCGATCAGGTCGGGCCGGGTGTGGTGAACGTCGAAGCGAAGATCGGCGACCGGCGCAACCAGCAGGCGCAAGCGCAGTCTCCGGATGACGACGACATGCCCGAGTTCTTCCGTCGTTTCTTTGGCCCGGGCATGCCAATGCCGGGCATGCCGCCGCAAGGGCCGGGTGGAAGTGGTGGCGGCACCTCGATGGGCACGGGCTTCATCATCTCCGGCGATGGTTACGTCCTGACCAACCGCCATGTCATCGATGGCGCCGACATGGTTACGGTGCGGTTGTCTGACCGGCGCGAGTTCCAGGCGAAAGTCATCGGCAGCGACGAACAATCCGACGTCGCCTTGCTGAAAATCGCAGCGACCGGCTTGCCGACCCTGCGACTGGGCGATTCGAATCTGTTGCGTCCAGGGCAATGGGTCGTCGCCATCGGTTCGCCCTTCGGGCTGGATCACTCGGTGACGGCGGGTATCGTCAGTGCCGTCGGCCGCAGCAATCCGTATGCAGACCAGCGCTATGTGCCGTTCATCCAGACCGACGTCGCGATCAATCGCGGGAATTCGGGCGGCCCGCTGCTGAACACGCGCGGTGAAGTCATCGGTATCAATTCGCAGATCTTCAGCAACTCCGGCGGCTACATGGGCGTGAGTTTCGCCATCCCTATCGACGTGGCGATGAGTGCGGTCAAGCAGCTCAAGAGCACCGGCCGGGTGGCCCGCGGCCAGATCGGCGTGAACGTGCAGCAGATCGGTGCCGACGATGCGCGCGGATTGGGCTTGCCCGACACGCGCGGCGCGCTGGTCGTCGCCATCGCACCGGGCAGTGCCGCTGAAAAGGCGGGGCTGGAGCCAAGCGATGTCATACGCAGTTTCAACGGCACTGCGATCAACGATTCCAGCGACCTTCCGCCCCTGGTCGGCGCGCTGTCTCCGGGAAGCCATGCCAGACTCGGCGTCCTGCGCGACGGCAAGCCGCGCGACTTCGACCTGACGCTGACGCAGCTGGACGAAGGTATCGCCAATGCGGCGCCGGCTCCGGGAGTGCGTCCGCTACCCAGCAAAGCGTCCAATCGCCTGGGGCTGGTGACGCAACCGCTGGACGCCAGCGATCGCAAGCAGCTGGGACTCAAGCCGGGGCAGGGCGTCGCCATCGCCCGGGTCGAGGGCCTGGCAGCGCGCAGCGCGGGATTGCAACCGGGCGACATCGTGCTGTCGGTCGGGCGCGCGCCTGTCGACAGCCCGTCGGCACTGGACCGAGAGCTTGCCCACGCCACTGCGGGGCAGCCGGTCATGTTGCTGGTGCGGCGAGGCACGGCGACCCAGTTTGTCGCCGTAACGCCGCGCGGAGACCAGCCCCCCGGCTGACCCGGGCAGTCCCATGTTCGTTGAGTCGACCGGACAGTCCGCCGGCATCAGCCACGTGAGCCACCCAATGGGAACGGGCGCGACCGGCGCCCGTGCGACAATGGCCCGTTATCCAGTCCCCTGGCGCGCTTGCGCCTTCGCAGGCCCCCAGGTTCGATGCAGCCAGACTCCAGCCAGAATGATCGGATGCGACGCATTCGCAATTTTTCGATCATCGCCCACGTCGACCACGGCAAATCGACTCTGGCCGACCGCATTATCCAGCTCTGCGGCGGCCTGCAGGACCGCGAGATGGAAGCGCAGGTGCTCGACTCCAATCCGATCGAGCGCGAGCGTGGGATCACCATCAAGGCGCAATCGGTCTCGCTGCCCTACACCGCGCGTGACGGGCAGACGTACCAGTTGAACTTCATCGACACGCCGGGGCATGTCGATTTCAGCTACGAAGTGTCGCGCTCGCTGGCCGCCTGCGAAGGTGCGCTGCTGGTGGTCGACGCGGCGCAGGGTGTCGAAGCGCAGTCGGTTGCCAACTGCTACACGGCGGTCGAGCAAGGGCTCGAAGTCGTGCCGGTGTTGAACAAGATCGACTTGCCGACCGCCGATATCGAACGCGTCAAGAAGGAAATCGAAGCGGTCATCGGCATCGACGCCGAAGACGCAGTGTCGATCAGTGCCAAGACCGGGTTGAACGTGGTCGATGTGCTCGAGGCGATCGTGCTCCGCATTCCGCCACCCACGCCGCGCGGCAGCGACCGCCTGCAGGCGCTGATCATCGATTCCTGGTTCGACAACTACCTCGGCGTGGTGTCGCTGGTTCGCGTGATGCAGGGCGAGATCAAGCCGGGCGACAAGATCCTGGTGATGTCGACCGGACGCACGCATCTTGTCGACAAGGTCGGCGTGTTCACGCCCAAGCGCACCGACCTGCCGCGGCTTGGCGCCGGCGAAGTCGGCTGGGTCAATGCGTCGATCAAGGATGTACACGGCGCGCCGGTCGGCGACACGCTGACCTCGGCAGCCTTCCCCGCCGACGGCCCATTGCCCGGTTTCCAGGAAATGCAGCCGCGCGTGTTCGCAGGGTTGTTCCCCGTCGAATCGGACGACTATCCTGCGTTGCGCGAGGCGCTGGAAAAGCTGCGCCTCAACGATGCGGCGTTGCGCTTCGAGCCCGAGTCGTCCGAAGCGATGGGCTTCGGGTTCCGCTGCGGGTTCCTGGGGATGCTGCACCTCGAAATCGTCCAGGAGCGCCTGGAGCGCGAATACGACCTCAACCTGGTGACCACCGCGCCGACCGTCGTCTACGAAGTGCTGCTCACCGATGGCAGCGTCATGACGCTCGACAATCCGGCGAAGTTGCCGCCGCCAAATCGACTGCAGGAAATCCGCGAGCCGATCATCCTGGCGACGATTCTCACGCCGCCCGATTACGTTGGCAACATCATCACGCTGTGCGAGGAAAAGCGCGGCGCGCAACAGGGCATCCAGTATCTGGGTAGCCAGGTGCAGATCAGTTACGAGTTGCCGATGGCCGAAGTCGTGCTCGACTTCTTCGACCGGCTTAAGTCGGTGTCGCGCGG